>NZ_JBKVNQ010000015.1:0-46216 GCF_046967715.1 Hominisplanchenecus sp. | reverse complement strand
CTATTTCTTATCATAAAGATTTACTTTCCATAGACACAAGAATTTTTACACCCTCTATTGTGCTGTCACATTCTTTGATGCTGCCTGTGTTGTAATTGTCGCTGCATTGCTAAAATTCAAAGCAAATGCTATGAGCAACGTCAGTAGGATTCGTTTTTTCCATTTTTTCATTCTGTTGCTTCCTTTCCTATTTCACTTTTACCGTGCAAACTGCTTTCTTCTTACCGGAAATCACCGTAATCTTGACTTTTCCTTTCTTCTTTGCCTTAATCTTTCCTGTTTTGCTGACTGTCGCAATTTTTCTATTGGAAGTCCTGTAAACAATCTTATCCTTGCTGTCTTTCGGTGTTAAGGTAACTTTCAGTTTAAAGGTCTTGCCCTTCTTCAAGGTCAGCTTTTTACGGTTCAGTTTGATCTTTTTGGTTGTCTTTTTAACTGTCTGAGGTTTCTGATTCTGATCCTGATTCGGTTTTGTATTCGGAGTTTCTGTCTGCTGTTGATTCTTGTCCTGATCTTTTACTTCCGTTTCTTTTTGATCTTTGTCCGAATCTTTTGTTTCCGTTTCCTTCTGATCTTTGTCTGTATTGTCTTTATCTCCTGATTCATGCACACTTACTGTCGGCATATTTGCTGCTGTCAACCCGTACAATGATGCCGTTAATGTCGTTGTTCCTTCTGCAAGTCCGGAAATTTTTCCATTATTATAGGAAGCAATAGAAGCATTCGCCACCGAAATGGTCGGCGTATCTGTTACAATTCTGTCCACTTCTACCGGCCACTGACCGGAAACAGTTATTCCGGACTTTGTAATACTTGCTGCTGTTGATTCACCTGCACGAAGAGTGTACGAAGTTTTATCAAATGTTGCCTTAAAACCTGTAATCTTGCTGCTGTCTACAGAAAGAGCTGCCGGCTGTTCACTGTCATTTGCTGCTGTTTCTGTTATATTAACAGAAGTTCTGTACGCAAACTCTTCTACCCAATAGTGATATCCATTGTAATAAACATGACCGATTCCAACACAGTTAAAATCAGCACTCAACATATTTCTGCGGTGTCCCTGTCCGATATAATTCTCGTTATCTTCACGCCATCCCATATTTACTGCTTCTGCCGAAAGATATCCTGCTGCAATATTTTCTCCCAATGAACGCCAGTTCGTAATGCCTTCTTCTGAATAAATGCTGAAGCTTCTTCCGCCATTCGGTCTGGTATGACTGTAGGATAATGCAATTTCCGCTGCCCGCTTCATTGCAAGCCGTTCCAGATCATAGTCGTATGCAAGCTCACTCAGAGCATTGCACGTAGTTTTTGTGGTATCATCCTCATTCCAGTACCATGCATCGGTACTGCTCGTCCTCATCTCATTGATCATGTTAAAGATCTTCCGAGCTTCTGTCTGACCATACTTTACTGAGATGTTGACCGGAATGATTTCTGCTGCATTTGCTTTCTTAGGAATCACCATCAGAAAACTCATGCAAAAGAAAAATAACAGTAACTTTGAAGTTGCTTTTTTCATAGATTCACCTGTCCTTCCTTATTATCGTTTATTACTTCACCATTTCCATATTGTGCTATCAATTCTTCTCTAAATACTACGCTCCTTTCTTTGAAATCCTCTGAAAAACAGAGTTTTTCATTCTGTCTTGCAAAGGATTTTCCGTTATTTTTCCTGATAATTTCGTCCCAGAAATTTCTTTTCTTTTGTAAACACGGCCACCTGATGTTCATCAATATCCATTCGAATCAGTTTTCGCTGTTCTTCATTTTCAATTTTATCTCGATTCAACGTGAGAATATATTGAAAATCCTGATACTGTTCTTCCTGACTGTAAATATAATTCAAACACCGAACCAGTGTATCCTGATCCACATCAAAAATATTGTCATGTACCAAAAACAGCGGATGTCTGTCTCTGGTATATTGATTAAATAATAATGCCATGTCATAAATAAAGACTTTTGTCCTATCCACGCTGCGGCTTCCATCATCATAAATCCGAAGTACTAATTCGACCGGTGTTTTACTCTGAGCCTTATCGATTGTCTGGATGCTGAACGAACATTCTCTATTTCCCATAATAAATTCATGAATCTGCAGAATCGTTTCCATGAAGGAATCCATCATTTCCTCATTCTGTTCTATCTCCGTTTCAATTTCCATAATCTGCTGGGTTTTCTGCAAGTTCAGTATTCTTTTCTTCTTCTCATGTTTTTCATATTGCTCAAATAAAAACTTTGTACGAGAAATGGATTCTTTCTTTGCCTCATAAATTTTCAGGCTTATTTTTAGATTCTTCAAGACTCCCTTTTTATCAATGATCTTCAGTTTCTCCGAATATTCATCATCCAGTATTCGTATCTGCTCTGCAATGCTTTTTAACTGGCTTTCCAGTTCTTTTGCTTTTTGATTCACCAGTGTCCTTTGAAAATCTTCTATTTTATTCTTAAATCCTACCACTTCATTCAATGATTTTACTACTGCATTTCCCAGTTCACTTTTAAACTGGTTATAAACCAATTCAATCTCCCTGTCATCAATCTGCTCTGGTTTTGGCATTTTTCTGATTTTTTCATAATCATGTCGTAACGCTTTTTGACGTTTTCGCAGCTGATCTAATAATTCCTCCAGCTCAATCAGATCTGCTTCCATAGAATCAAAAGTTTCATTTGTTTTAAAACTTTCAATCGCATCTTCCAATTTCTTCAGTTCATCTTCCAATGCGTTTAATTCTGCTCTTACATCCGAGATTTTCTTTTGTCCATCCTGCGTCAACTCCTTTTTTTCCTTTGAAAGAACAGTAGTAATCTTCCCAATCTCCTTGATGGTTTCTACCGTATTTTTATATGCTTCCAAAGAGAACCCCAGTAAAAATAAATGTGCAGTCAGATCATCCGGAATCTTTTTTGTTAAATCGTGACATTTGATGATATCTTTAAACTCTGAACGTTCATCACGCATTAAAATTGAAAATAAATTCCGGAAACTCGGTACTGTTTTCCCATTTAACTCTGAAAAAATAATACCTGTCAGATAATCTCTCGCATCCTGGAGTTTATCAAAAGAAACCGTTTTTCCTTCTCTGATAATCACAGGCTGATCTGCCTGCTCACGATTTCTTTTTATAATGATGGTTTCTGCTCCTATATCCAGATCCAGCATTACATTTTTTTCCAATGGAAAAACCTCTTTTGGTATTTTTGCGACTCTGGACTTATCATAATCACTCAAAAAGCAAAAATCCAGAAACTCAATACACATAGATTTTCCAACACCATTTGTTTTCCGACCTTTTACAGAACTGTCATCGTACTTCTCACCTAATATAATATTAACTCCATCATGAAAAGAAATTTCTTCAAAAACATTATTTTCTGAATAAAGCCGGTTAAGGCGAATCCGCTTTATTTCTTTACCCATATATCCGCCCCCTCAAATTCAACAATGTCAACCGAATATAAAAAAGAAAGCCCCAGGATCAGTTGTCTGCTGCTTGTAATTCCTGCTTTTTTCAGTGCTTTTGATACATCATAAATAGAAATCTTTTCTGCTCCTCGCTTTCGTATCTCTTTGAGTATGAGATAGCCGATATACATTGCAGAAGATTTCAGTGCATTGCTACTTGCCAGCATCATACTCCCTCTCCTCATTTGTTGTTTTCTTTATTCTACCATACTTTTTTCTATATTTCTATTGTTTTTATACAAATTGTGTTATAAACTTCTCTTATTGTTTAATATCATCGTTGCATAATAGAACAGATATTTATTATAGTCACGAAAGATAATATTTTCTCCATAGAAAAAATCCTCTGCAAAACAGCGTTTTTCATTCTGTCTTGCAAAGGATTTTTGTTATTTTATACCTATTTCACTTTTACCGTGCAGACTGCTTTCTTCTTACCGGAAATTACCGTAATCTTTACTTTTCCTTTCTTCTTTGCTTTGATCTTTCCTGTTTTGCTGACTGTCGCAATTTTTCTATTGGAAGTCTTGTAAACAATCTTATCCTGACTGTCTGCTGGTGTTAAGGTGACTTTCAGTTTAAAAGTCTTTCCTTTTTTCAAAGTCAGTTTCTTACGGTTCAGTTTGATCTTTTTGGTTGTCTTTTTGGCCGTCTGTTGATTCTGATTTGGTTTTGTATCCGGAGTTTCTTTCTGCTGCTGATCCTTATCTGTATTGCCTTTATCCTCAGGTTTCTGTTCCGTTTCTTGATTGTCCGGCTTTTGATCTGGATCTTTATCAGGGTTCGTTACTTTTGGTATTGTCACAAATTCTGCTTTTCCACATACGCTGCAGTTTCTTACCAGTATGCCTTCCTCTGTCTCTATTGCCTCTTTGACAATCTGATACTCACCATAAGTATGTCCTGCTGCCGGAATTTCTTCTGTATAACTTTCTCCGCATACCGTACAGCTGATCTTTTTGATTCCGGCTTCCGTACACGTTGCTTCTGTAACGATCTCTCCATCATCCCAGCTGTGTTCTGTTTGCGGGATTACTGCCTGCTCCTGAAGCACTTCGTTACATACACTGCAGTGACTTCCTTCTGTCTTTCCGGTTGCTGTACATGTTGCTTCTACTGCTTCATCCTTCACAACTGTGTGACCTGTTGGTGCTACACTTTCTGTTTTGCTTTCTCCGCATACCGTACAGCTGATCTTTTTGATTCCTGTTTCCGTACACGTTGCTTCTGTAACGATCTCTCCATCATCCCACCTATGGTCTGTTTTCGGGATTACTTCCTGTGCCTGAATCACTTCATTACATACGCTGCAGTGACTTCCTTCTGTCTTTCCGATTGCTGTACATGTCGCTTCTACTGCTTCATCTTTTACAACTGTATGACCTGTTGCTTCTACTTTTTCTGTCCTGCTTTCTCCGCATACCGTACAGCTGATCTTTTTGATTCCTGCTTCTGTACACGTTGCTTCTGTAACGATCTCTCCATCATCCCACCTATGGTCTGTTTTCGGGATTACTTCCTGTGCCTGAATCACTTCATTACATACGCTGCAGTGACTTCCTTCTGTCTTTCCGGTTGCTGTGCATGTTGCTTCTACTGCTTCATCTTTTACAACTGTATGACCTTTTTTCGGTATCACTTTCTGTTCCTGAAGCACTTCATTACATACATCACAATGACTTCCTTCTGTCTTTCCGGTTGTTGTACATGTTGCTTCTATTGCTTCATCTTTTACAACAATATGACCTGCCGGTGCTACTTTTTCTGTTTTACTTTCTCCGCATACAGTACAGGTAATCTTCTCAATACCTTCTTCTGTACAGCTGGCTTCTTCAACAATAGTTCCTGCATCCCAGCTGTGTTCTGTTTTTGGTATGGTTTCCTGTGCCTGAATTACGGTGTTACATACGCTGCAGTGACTTCCTGCCGTTTTTCCGGTCTCTTTGCATGTAGCCGGTATCGCTTCATCTCTCACAATCGTATGAACTTTCTGCGTAATAATTTCTATCTTTGTTTCTTTACAAACGGTACAGGTAATTTTCTTTATACCGTCCTTGGTACAAGTTGCTTCCCTGATAATTTCTCCGGAATTCCAACTATGTTCTTTTTTCGGTACAAACTCCTGTTTTTTGATTACAGTATTACATACACTGCAATGGCTGCCCTCTGTTTTGCCTTCGATTTCACAAGTCGCTTCTACTGCATTATCCTTTACAATCGTATGCTCTTTTTTCGGAATTGTTTCTGTTCTTGTTTCCTCACAGATGGAACAATGATAAACTATCGTTCCTGTTTTTGCACAGGTCGCTTCTGAAATTACAGTTCCTGCATCCCAATTATGATTTGTTTCTGCCTTCCACACAGCATACAAGGTGATATTTTTTGTGATCTTAATTTCATCTCCTGCATGGTATTCTGCATTTTCTGCACTTTCCTTAAGTGCCCATCCGACAAATTCATACCCTCTACGCGTTGGTTCCACATTTGTTACTTTCGCAGTACTTCCCTGTTCATAACTCTCACTCTTTGGAGGATTCACTCCTTCATTAGCATCATATGTTAACGTATAATTTTCGATATAATCATATTCACATATAACTCCAACTACATCAGTGTTGAAAAAATCCAGTTCATTGACCAGTGTATTGCTGTTATTGATATCATTCCAATAAAAGCGTTTACCACCATTTGCCGGATTTGTTTTGTTGTAAATATGTGCACAATATTCTCTTCCAGGATAAGATATATCCGCTCCGCCATTCGTTGGCTCTCCTGCATCCCAGTGTTCATATTCACTGTTTTCGCCCGTAATCCACGCAAAATTTCTACCATATTTCTTAAATCCCAGCCAGTACTGGTTCATGGTTCCATTAGTAAGAAGTTTTTCAATAAACTCCTGCTCTCCTGCATCTGTAATTGTAACCAGATGTCCTCCTCTTAAAATGCAGGAACGTTTTGCATCTGTCCAGTTCATTCCCTGATCAAATACTTCATATCGATGTCCGTTATAATTGCCTGTTGTAAGCAATTTTTCCTCTGACAGCTCTACCTTTACCGGATCCACCTTAATAATATTCATTCCCGTTCCATGATCCGTATTATAAGAATAAATCTGTGCATTTCTTTCTCCGCTCTGTCCTCCCGGAACATCCAAAACTCTGGTAGAAGAACAGCATGGCTGAAGGTAATACAGACCATCCTTTTTGCGTATATACCATTTCTGTGCATCAGAACCATTTTCTACCCATGTCGTAACATTCCTTTTGTCTGCATCAATTCCGCCTGATACATCTAATACCAATGCTTCATTTCCTTCGCAATAGATTGTATACGGTTCATTTCTGCTGTTTCTCACAAAATGCCACATCTGCTCTCTTGTTCCATCTTTATCTGAAAAAATCGCATCTTGTGTCTGTCCATTATGAATTTTCTTTAGTGCTGTGTGTACATACGCATTTTCAACAATCGCAAAAAAGTCATCTCCAAGATCATACTCTATCTCCGGTAATTCCAGAATCTCAATCGTATCTACACGTGCTGATGAACAGTTACCATATTTATCATATGCATAGATATGGGTAGCATAAATTCCCCTGTCATTATTATGATCCGCTATATTTACAGTATATGTATAGATATCTCCGTTTCTTGTACCACTTGCTGCTGCATTTACCGGCCAGTTTGGCACGATATCATCCTGTCCATTTACTGCAGACCATGTCGGAAACTGCACTCGGTTTACTTCTGTATTATCCGTAACTCTACACGAAACCACATAACTGTTTGCTGTTATATCCATAACCTGAATGTCTGAAATAACCGGTGCTTCTTTGTCCTGACTGATCGTAACTTTCTTTGATGCCAGAAGAACAGACGGTGCACCACCTCCAACATTGATTGCATATACATCCAGCGTGTGCTCTCCTGACATACTGGCATCTACTTCTGTTTCGAAAGCATATCCATGATAATCTCCACATTTATAAACATTGTTTACATCTGGTCTGTATAAATTCGCAACCGTCGTTCCGAGAAGTTTTCCATCCATATAGATATGAATTTCCAGTGCTGTACCACAATTATCTGCATCAAATGCCCATCCTGCTGCTCCAACTTTGCTGAATCCGCCACCAGCCGAATCTACCATACCCTGTGGATTATGGCCTTGTTGAATATTATTTTGGGATTCATATGTATATGTAGTTCCTGGTAAATATAATTTTGGATTTAATGCATTCTTATATGAATCTGCTGAATTACGTACTTCATAATGTAAATGTGGTCCTGTAGAATTTCCTGTTGAACCCGACTTACCGATAATCTGTCCAGCTGTTACATGCTGACCTTCACTTACTAATATTTGATTTAAATGACAATACCTGATATAAACAATCTGACCATTTACTTTAGCTTTAATTTTTATATGTCTGCCATAAGAAGTCGTCAAATACTGAACAGAAACCACATCTCCGTCACAGCTGGAATATACATCCGTATTTAATGGCACCGGAAAATCTGTTCCGCCATGATAACTTCCACTAGCATAATTAGGCCAATCATTTTTAAAAGTATGAACATACATTGGCCATACCCAATTATTAGATTGCGAAGCTGCTAACACATTTTTTGACATTAGAAGCAAACACATTATGCCAAAACACATCAAAATTATTTTTTTCCCTTGTTTTTTCATATATTTCATCCTTTTCCTATTTTTTCAAAACGCACTATTTAAATATTAACATTCTCTATTCTTACTCTTTTGATATCTGTAATCACAAAGCCGTTTTTGTTTTTCGCTTTCTTCAGAGTTATTTTCAGTCTTCCCATATAGCGATAATAAGTATTTGTCAAAGTATCTTTCATATTCATATCATAACTCACACTGTATTTCTTACCATTTTTGAGGATTTTAACAATCTTCCCTGTCGGAAGTCCTGCTCCCCAATCTCCACCCACATAACAAATCGCATTATCTTTGTTTACAATCAAATCGGAAGGCTGTTTCCACGTATAACCTGAGAATTTTTTCAGTTTCACTTTTTTGTTTCCAAAATAAAGTTTCATATCCGCAGCACATTTATTTTTTGCATAATCAAGAGATTTTCCATGAATGGACAACAGATTATTATAATATACCATCGTGGTTCGCGTATAAATGTCATACTTGAATTTCATGCCCTCTCCAAAGCTGTAGCCAAAATACAGATCAAATTTCTTGAGCATTTTTGAAACCGGTTTCTTATATTGTGCTGTCACATTCTTTGATGCCGCCTGTGTTGTAATTGTCGCTGCATTGCTAAAATTCAAAGCAAATGCTATGAGCAATGTCAATATGATCCGTTTTTTCCATTTTTTCATTCCGCTCGCTCCCTTTCAGCTTACTGTTCAACGTTCCTTTTCTTTATATACTATTTCAATTTCCCTTTGATTGTAACAGAAGTGTGTCCATTTCCTCCCATCGGCTGATACGGTCCGAAACATACGACTACTTTATTTGCTGATTTGATGTAAAACTGAAACTCGGAACAGTCTTTCTGCATGATCGGGGAATAGCCGGCACTGGAAACTTTCTGTGAATAGGCACTTGCGATTTTCTGTTTGATGGTATAATCATCTCCGCTCACAACGTCCTGGATCTCCAGTTTCTTTCCGTCTTTCAGGCGATAAGTAAGTCCATATTCCCAGCCATTATGAACACCGCCTGCCATCCAGTCGCAGGTAAACTTAAAGCATACATATCCCTTTTTGTTATAAGTTACTTTGCATTTTGTAATGTAAAAGTATTCTCCTGAATAATACGAATATGGTGAATTTTTTAACGCATCAAATAAGTCGCTTGCTGTTGAGTGTTGCTTTGTAATCAGCTTTAGGGATCTGTTGATCTTCTTAACTGCTGCACTTTTTCCTTTTAGTTGCGGCAGCTGATACAGATACCTTGCTGTCAGTTTGTTATTTCGCTTTGTTGTCTTCTTATTTATGATTTTGTAGGATGCTTTTGATGCTGCCGATACAGTCGTATGTCCGGTTGGATTACTGAGAGCTACTGTCATTGCCAGCAGGCAGAATAAAAACAGATGTTTAAAAATATTTCTTTTCTTCATGAGATCTCTTCCTTTCGTTTACCATTTTGCATTGTTTACACGTTTCTTTAACAAGTTAAACTGTTTGTTGCTCATTGCTTTTGTTCTTTTCGCTTTGGCACGTGTTTTTTTGAACGCCTGATTCTCAATTTTCGGTGCTTTTTTGCCTGAAAATATAACAGAAGTTAAATTACTGCACTTATAAAAGCATCTTGAACCAATATTTGTTACATAGACTCCTATTTTGACCTTGCGAAGCTTTTTGCATTTCTGGAATACCCTTTTATTGATGCCTTTTACTTTAAAGGTATATCCTTTAATTTTCACGGTACTCGGTATTGTAATCTTAGTTGCATCCTTTTTCAGATTTTCAATAACCGTTACTGTACCGTTTGAGGCTGAGGATTTTGTTATTTTGTACTTTAATCCTTTGACTTTATGCACTGTATTCTTTACCGGGACCTTAGAACCAGAAGTGCCCGGAACTGTTGGTTTCAAATTTGAATTGTCTGGAACCGTCGGTTTAGAATCTGAATTGTCAGGCACCGTTGGTTTGGAATCAGGTTTTTTCGTACTGGTCGCTGTAAGTTCCACATCACTTTCCGGCATTATAAATGTGATCTTTCTGGCTGTGATATCTGAAATATTCGCTTCAAATACATTTGCACTCCATCTATTGAACGTATAGTCATCCGAAGCTGTCGCATAGACGGTAACTTTTTCGCCAGGACAATACTGCTTTGATTTCTTTACCGTTTCATCATAAATA
The DNA here is from genome assembly GCF_046967715.1 of Hominisplanchenecus sp. Classification (NCBI taxonomy): domain Bacteria; kingdom Bacillati; phylum Bacillota; class Clostridia; order Lachnospirales; family Lachnospiraceae; genus Hominisplanchenecus; species Hominisplanchenecus sp. The sequence goes on along the minus strand of NZ_JBKVNQ010000015.1, from coordinate 35,895 downwards.
TATCCGCCTGTTACTGACAGTGTATATTTCCTGGTGTTGTTGGCTGTATCTGCAACCGGTTTGATGATGTCTCCGTTTTCTTCTCCGTTCAGCTGATAACTGTCTTCTTCTCCTGTTTTTATATCCTCTTGTGATGTATAAACAAGATCTTTTTCAAGTGGAACATTCACATACTTCACAGTACGTGTCGCTTTTTCTTCCTTAAACTCTTTAATATCAATATCCATTGTTCCTGCATCCGTTGCCGCGTACTTGATTTTATAGGTATTGTCTGAATCATAAAAATAAAGCATTTTCTGATCATCCACACACATCACAGTCAGATCAGCACCCTCTTTGCAGAAAACACGATTTCCGATGACCGATGCTACAAGATTATCTTTTTCATCGTAAACATAGACATCAACCGGGCATTTTACCAAATATTCTTTGATAATATCGAAAATTCCACCCTTGCCCTCATCTTTATATTTTTTATAAATTTTCGGATATGAAACCAGGCATTTCTCTACCCAGTCATTAAAATTAGATTGATGCAGACTTTTATATTTTTTCTGTACCGTCTCAATTTCATCTTTTACTGCCTGACGTTCATTTCCTTTAAAAAACTGGATAATCTTTGAAATCATTGCGTCATCAACTGCCTGAACAAAATCATAACTGCACTGAGCATCCGAATTTATGTAACGATAACAAACGTCTACTGCTGCTGCAAAATTCCCCGCCGTATAATCAGTTCCTTCTTTATCCTGATTATATTTATTTGATTCACACTCAAAAACTTTTACCACCAACTTTTTAACATCGCATATCATACGCATATCAATCACTTTTTCTGCAATCTTGCTGGTGTTAAACAATGTATCACTGACTGCAATACCGGTTCCCCATCCGACCCATACTGCTCCGGCATACGGATTACTTTCCATAATCATCTCTTTGGCTGCACTCCATATCTGCCCTGCAACTGTTTTTGTAGTTTCTTTTCCAGCAACTGCTGCCGCATGAAGCTTCATTTTCTTTATAAACTCTTCCTCACTCATTTTCATAACCGACACGCAGTCTCCTAATGCCCTTTTTAACTGAAGATCGGATACAGGGCAGAGATCATACATGTCCTGCATAACATTCTTATAACTTTCATTCATATATAAAATTCGCACACAATTTTCAAAATACTCCAGATATTCATCTATGTCTTTTACATAGTCTATAAAAGTCAAGATATCAGAAATCGTATCCGAAACTTGAAACAGTTTACTTTTTTCTAACTGTTTTTCCGTAAACTTTTTAATAGCTTCTATCTCTTTTGATGTCAGATCTTTAATATTTTTGTTACCGCTTGCATTCAGCTGACATATTTTTTCTATATTTATTTTCACAGCATCTGCTATCTCGCCTACGGTATCTGCCACATCTGTTATTTTTGTAAGCTTGCTGTTATATGTCGCTTCTTCAAACAGTGCAAAAATAATACCCTGATAAAAATCTGATTCTGACAAAACCTTATCCGTTACGTTTGCCGGATTGTCCAGAATATCATGCAAGTCTTTCATATCTTTCCAGGCATGTGCATAATTATATGTACCGGTTTTTTCTGCTTCGCCTGACATCTGTTCAGAGGTCGTTGCATAGTATATGAATTCAGGATAGCGTTCACTGTACATATAATCCGCATAACTTTGAAGAAGGCTGCATTCTGTCTTTACCTTTCCACCGGAAGAGACCGTTCCGGCATATCGGTATTGCCCTGTCTTTGATAAATCGATCTTTACCACCGGTCTTACTGCATTCAAATTTACAATACTGATCATATCACCCCAAGCTTGTCTCTGTCCGTCATACTGCACCGTAGATCCATTTGCCGGGCGTATCCACCAGTTGTTACAGTCCATTGCTGCCTGATCCACACTGATATTCAATCCCATGATCTTTGCGTAAGTACTGCTTTTACTGCGTCTCGCCTCGTCAGCGATATCAGAAGCTTCCGCGAATCCATAATCTATGGCTGTCTGGCTTTCCCATACTTCATTTTCTGAAAGAAGACTGACTTTATCTGCCACCCTCTCTTCCGCCACTATATTGATGATAGCTTCCTGTTCCTTGTTGGAAAATGCAGTATTCAGAAATCCTCTTTCTTCACTGCCCTTGCTGTTAAGCCAGCTTCTCAGATCACTTTTTTTCCAGTTGTTTGTAAAAAATTCATCTTCTGTCAGCTTTCCGTAGTTTGCATTATAGTATTTCTGTACATCCAAAGCCACATCCGCAAGCAAGAACGCCTCACTATGCTTGTCATCTGTGTTAAGTACCCTCCATTTAATTGGATCATATTTAAAATAGTGCCAGCAATCCTCTGTTTCCGTCCACTCCCATGAATACCAGCGATACCACGGCGTTTCGTAATCCTTAACCTGCTTTGCATCGTCCTGGCTGATCCTGCAATATTTTTCCCCATCCAGAGTAATTTCATTATTTGCATCCCAGTTGTCAGCATTTTGCAGTTTCTGATATATTTCATCATCAATGATTGCTGAAACATCCTTTTCATACCACATATTTTTCAGGACATACAGCCCTTCCAACGACTCTGGAATTACTTCTCTTTGCGGATAACTTCCAAACCATACACAGTCCCAGGTTACTTCTCGTCCTGATTCCATTTTGGAGTTAGTCTTTACTTTTGGATTTTCAAGTACTTTTTCCACATCATCTGACTGCTCCGCTGCCCAGACAACATTCGTTGGAAAAATCCCAAGCAACAACGCCAGTATCATCAGAGCGCTTATAAATTGTTTTCCTTTTTTCCCCATTCCGCTTCCTCCTGTTCTTTTACTATTTTTCTGAAAAAGTAATATAACTGAACTTCGACCATTCGCTCTGTTTTAGTGCATTCCTGTCAAATGCATATTCCGTTTTTACAAAACTGATCGGATTGTCTATGTAATCGTATACATGCTTTTTACCGTCAAAGATCTGATTAACATCAACCTCCAGATCCAGTGCATCATATTTCTGTTTCATACTGCTTTTGATTACCTGCTCATCTGGCGTTCCCGGATACCATTCGCCTTCTGCAGTTCCCATTACTTCAAATTTGAGTTTTGGCTTATCATAGTATTTTGCTACCATAAACAAATTCCTTGCATGACCGTCAAAGTAGCTTCCCTGTATATTCTGCTCTGCTGCAATCATCCATTCATTATCTTTTTTATACTTGAATACTCTGCTGTCTCCTTTCCTCAAAATCTCGGTTCCATAAATGCTTCCATATTCTGTTGTACACAAGTGTAATGCTGACAGATAAACGTGTCCCGTGCCATCTACTTCGTACATCTGAAGTCTCAGAGCTGATTGACCCCATTTTGTATAAGGATCCATGTTTACAATAAGCAGTTCACTTTGACCATCTGAATCATAATCATCAATATCATACGTCAATGGCTGAAGTTCCAGCCTCAAATCTCCCAGAGCAATATTCTCTGTATCTGAGTACAAAAAATATCCATTATACATTGCCGGTGTTTTACATAAATACTGATAGTTTTTAGCAAATTCTTCCAGTGCCGAATCTTTATCAGCTGTGTCAGTATTTTCTGTTAGTCCTGTACTATCTGGATTAACGGTCACTGAAATTGTTTTCTTTATTTTTTTACCTTTTTTATCTTTTCCTTTTGTTGTCACCGTAATTTTGCTTTTGCCTGCTTCCCTTCCCAGAATGACAATTTTGTTTTCGGAAGTTCTGACCTGAATTTTTTTATTGTTTGTTTTCAAGCTTACTTTTTTGCTTGCATTCCCTTTGACTTTTATCTTGTAAGATATCTTCTTACTCTTTCCTGCTTTTATGCTGACCTTCTTTTTCCCTACTGAAAAAGAACGGACATATTTTTTCGGTGCAGCAGATGTCGTCTGCGGTTTCATTCCCAGACCCATACATATCAATACAAGCATGATAAAAATCTGTTTCATTTTTCTCTTCATGTGTTTTCCTCCTTTGCGTTGTCCTGCTCCGTTTTGTTATAGACTAATTTTAGCTTATTTTCCTGTACCTGTATATACGGTCTCACATGTTACTAAAATTGTTACGCCCTCTTCCTGTTGTTTCTTTTTTTCTGAAACACTATCTGTATTTATTTTACTTTTTCTCTGATTCTTTCCTCAAGATGTGTCAGATTTTCAGTCAAGATTTTATATACAAAATCTCACAAAACTGAACCACTTGAGCAAAAAACCCGGCTTTCACCGGGCATATTTGCTATGTCTAAAACAGATAATTTCTAAATTTCCTGCAACAATTTATTTCTCTTTTCTTCATATTCTTCTTCTGTAATAATATTCAGATCATAAATCTCTTTCAACTTTTTAAGTTTTTCAATAGCAGATTCTCCCTGTACAACATTATTAACAGCACTTGGAGTATGATTGTTTTTAAATTCCTGATATATTTCCTGAATTCTTCGAATATATTTTTCAGCCTGTGCATTATCTTTACGGAAAATAATCGAATATTCATCATCAAACGGAGCCATTTGCGAATTCGTAACATAAGTTCCCGGTTCTACTGCAACTACCATATCCTGACGAACCCCCGGTACAGCAAACGTAATCCATTGCTCTGACTGCAATAAACCTTTACTCATCTTATGTGAAATCGCTGTAACACTGTCAAAATAAATTGTTGTTTGTTTAGCCACTTTCCATTTCGTATCTCTTTTAATTTCCACCCTGTCAGCAAATACTTTTACTTCAGCATGCATTTTTCCACGTGCCAGACCGCAATCACTGATAAAACTAAAAATTTCTCCCATTGTTTTTTCTCCTTTAATTTTTATATTTTTGTGCTTTACTTTGTTCTCGTATAAGTATCTTTCTCTACAATAAATAAGTCTTTTTCTAAATAATACTTACTACGATTATACCTTGCCTCTTCTGCTGTCTCCGCTTTATCATAAGTTCCTCCTGCATGTCCTTCACTGCTGCTAAACACCAACGTCCCATCTTCTTTAAATATATAATGATCTGCACTTTCCCCCCAGGATGCATTGTAAGTAAACGGTGCCGTACATCTTCCGTCCTCTTCAAAAATAGCAATATCATTGTAATTTGATAACCAATTTCCAATAAGCATATTTTCAGGTTTATTACTTCCACCACAAGCCATTAACAGTAATGTTAACACCAAAGCACTTATCATTGCCATTATCTTATATGTTTTTATTTTTTTCATCCTTCTATTTCCTTTCACATCATTTACTCAAAACTTCTATTTCAGCTCAACTGCTTTTGCATTATCCAGATTAACCGTATTAAAGAGACGCTCTCCATTTTCATCAATCGTTTTCCACTCTCCACCTAACATATCCGAATCATTTAAACTATAAAAAATACCGGCAATTGGACTGTCCTCTTCATCTATAACATATGCCATTCCATTCTTATAAGGAGTGATCGCTCTGTATCCTTTTTCATATGCATTAAACATCTCTTCCCCTTTTGTGTTATAGACCACTATTTCCTGATCTGGTCTTCCATACTCATCCGTAACATCCTGTACCGTTATTAGTTTTCCTTCTGAAAAATCAAATTCACTGCACTTGATTGGTTCACCGATAAGATTCCAGGAAGTATCAAAAAGCCCTACATAATTATTTTCATCTTTTCCTTGCAAAGGGAGTGCAACACATCCGTCTGTAAACATTAATTTATCAGGTAATTCGTCCATTTTCACTCTTTCTGTATATTCATTATCCATTACTTTGAATTCACCTGATGAAAGATTATAGGAAATCAAATATTCACCATATTCTTCTAATATGCAGTACCCATCCTTTATATAACCAGAAGCGGACTCCAAATTTCCTCCCAGCTCTTTCTTTAAACCTACTTCACTCAAATTTCCTTTCTTATCCATCAGAATCATCTTCGCCACATATCCCGTATCATCCGGATCTTCATGATCTAATCCTAAAACAGTCATATCTTCGCAAAAGTAAATATGATACGGAAAATCTCCATCAGTCTCTATCCATTTATCACTCTCTGTACAATAACATTTGTAAATATAATCCCCATCACTATTACGAGTATAATAACGCCATACGCCTTGTCCACAATAATTAATTTCATCAACAGGCTCCGTACCTTCTACTGAAAATTCTGTAACCTTCTCTCCCTTTTCATTGTATAAAGTATATACATAACCGGCACTGTCAAAACCTGAACTGTATTTTTCTGTCCAAATCTGTCCTTCCGCATATGTTTTAACTGTAGTATCATCAGATATAGTATAACTTTTTATAACATTACCATCTAAATCAATCTGATAAAAAATATCATCCGTCTCTACAAATGCACAGCCATTAAAAAAAGGTGAAATATAGGTTATATCCGGATTATTGACAGAAAACAAAGCATTCCCTTTCAAATCCAAACAGAAATAACCATCATACAGACTATTTTCACTTCTGGTTTTGATCCATCCTTCACCTTCACTGAATTTATAGGTCATTTCTACATACGGAGATGTCTCTTCTGTACTTTCCTCACTGTCTTCTTCATATTCCTCATAATCTTCGTACTCATCATCGGTATCATCTTCTGTCACTGTTTCGCCTGCTGCTTCTTCATTGCTTTCATATTCAGTGTTTGCAGTACTTTCTATTACGGTCTCTTCTGTCTTTTGGTTGTTGGAACATCCGGTTACCGCTAATGCTGAAAAAATCAATCCCATTACTAAAAAACGATAATTTTTCTTGTACATTTTCTTCTTTTCCTCTTCTTCTATTTTGTTCTCGTATAAACGTCTTCTTCTATGATCAATTTATCTTTATCCAAATAATACATACTTCCATCATCCAGTGCTTCTTCCTCCGTATCTACCTTTTCATAAGAACCTCCTGCGTGACCTTCACTGCTGCTCAATACTAATGTTCCATCTTCTTTTACAGTATAATGATCTGCACTTTCCCACCAAGATGCATTGTAAGTAAATGGTGCTGTACATCTTCCATCCTTTTCAAACGTAACAATATCATTATATTCGGATACCCAGCTTCCAATAAGCATATCTCCTGGTTTCTCACTACCACTACAAGCTGTCATTAACATCGTTAATGTTAAACCACTCACCAGTATTACCTTTTTACATAAGTTGCATTTTCTCATTCGAATCTCCTTTCCTATTCCTCACAGGCACTTTGGTTTCTCCATCTTATTTTAGCTTAGTTTCTTATGTCTGTATATACTATTCGCCGTGTTACTAAAATTGTTACACCTTCTTTCTATTTTTTCTTTTTTTCAGAAACACTGCTTGTATTCATTTTACTTTTCCCTGTTTTTTCTCTCAAGATGTGTCATTTTTTCAGTCAGCTTTTCTCGATATTTTCTATTTTTTCGGCAATAAAAAACCCGGCTCTCGCCGGGCATTTCTGTTTATTTCCTCTACTGTTATAAATTCGATACTTTCGTCTGTTTCTCTTTTCTTTTATTCTTTTTTCCATTATTCTGTTTTCCAATCTCCATCTTTCATTTCTTCTTCCACGATCTGCTCTGCCTCTTCGAAGCTATAGAACATCTCTTCATCGAGGTTCTCGCAGAAGTCATAAAATGCCTCCAACATTCCGGTTTCCTGGATCTGGAGGTTGACCATCTGGTCGATTGCAAGCGGCAGCCGCAGGGTGCCTATTTTTGGTGTGATGTAGAGATAAACGGGCGTTTCGGTGTTGCCGATGCTGTTTTTCAGGATGCGAAGTCTGGTCGCACGCTCCGGGGCGAGCAGGGCTTTGACGATCTGGATACGGTCTGAAACAGACGGAATCTCGTAGAGTCCATCCGGGATTTCCGGGATTTTGCCGTTTTGGAGGAATCTGAGGATACCTTCCATGCTGCATATATAGATCATTTTCTGTTTTGCCAGCTGTCTTGTATAATCCTGGAGTTGGACGAGGAAGATCTCTCTGCCCGGCAGGTCCTTACGAACGTATTTCTGAAGGATTTCTTTTGTCAGAACCGGCATAAAGCATGGTTCCATCTGCAGACTGTATCCTGTGGAGCGTTCGGAGAAGGTGGCACTTAGAAATGCCATCTGTTCTGCGGCATGATTGGCAGAATCTGCAAGGCTGGCAAAACGGCTGGCATGACTGTGGCAGTTTTCGAAAATTTCAGAGAGCATCTTCAGCATTTTCGGCTCTTTGGTGAGGTATCCTTTTTTTAGATCTGCAGTCAGTATACAGGCATACCCGGAGGTCAGTACCATATATGGAAACAGTGCAAACATCTGATTCTGCCCCGGTATATAACCGTAATAGTACCAGGTCTGGTATTCGTAATTATAATGATAGAGCGGCAGAATATTTTTCAGGCAGGTCAGGTTGTAATTTTTATCTTTTCCTGTGGCTTTGTTTGTGTCATCCAGGCAGAATATATGATCCACCCGTGTCTGTATGCCACTGTTGCTGCACATGGCAAGGATACTCGCCAGAAAATCGCTCTCCGGCTGAAGCAGCATGCGGATATGTCCTTCAGACTGGTGTGTCTCATCCGCAGTCATATACATCAGGGCAGAACGGACGGCGTGACGTCCTTCTAACAGCATAAAGGTTTTGTCTTCCATTTCAAATCCCTGTTCTGCACGGATCGGCTGCAGAGCAAAATCGAGTTCTCGTCCGGCATCGACTTCTGTCAAAAATTCCAGAACCGCTTTTCGACGATAGTAGATATCGTAACCGACAATACTGATCTGATAGGCTTCGTAAAGTTTTGTTTTCTCCAGGGGTGTCAGATGCATATATCCGGCCACTTTTTCGACAAATTCTTTGCCTGGCGGATTGCGTTTGCCGTTGATAATTTTATACATATTTCCACGGTCGTAGCCGCAATACTGGGCAAGACGGTAGGTCTGTATTTTTTTCTGTTTCATATATTCGGATAACAATTGTGAAAATATACTCATAACTTTCTCCCATTCTGTCTGTTTTTCTTTCAATGTAAATCTCCATGTCTTATTATGTAAAATCCTCTTGTATTTGTCAACTATTCCAACACTTTTAACACCAATTAAATACTACGCCTATAGTATTATGAACACAAAAGGGGGATTGATATGGTGGACTTTGGCAACACTTTGAAGTCACTGCGTCTGCAGAAAAACATGACCCAGGCACAGCTGTCACAGAAGCTTGGGCTGACAAAATCCGTCATCAGTGCTTATGAAACAGGATTACGTCTGCCTTCTTATGATGTTCTGATTCACATTTCCAAAATTTTTAACGTCTCAACAGATTATCTGCTTGGCGTAGAACAAAAACAGAATGTTGATTTCTCCGGACTGACGGAAGATGAAATTTCAGCTATTTTACATTTGATCAAAGTCATGAAACGCAATCGGAGCGGTGTAACTTAATGCTACACCGCTCCGTTTTTATCGAAATGTCAGGATCTGTGATCTGTGGCATCTCTTTTTGTAATTCATTTTTTCAGGTTCTTCATCCGCTTAGAAGGATGCAACTTTTTCTGCTGCATACTGAAGGATCAGAACTGCGTCGTTTGTATCCGCCACGTCGTCTCCGTTTACATCTGCGGCTGCTGCTGCATCTGCATCGAGGCTTGTAATTTCTGCACTTGCTGCCAGAAGTGCTACACTGTCGGCTGTTGTTACTTCACCATCGTTGTCTACGTCGCCCAGAAGTCTTGCATCTGCCACTTTGCGTGTCAGTGCACGAACTGCTGCGTCTACATCATTCTGAAGAGCGTCTGTGTTGTCGTATACTGTCTGTGCTTCTGCTGCCGCTGCATCCAGTCCGTCGATGGTTGCTGCTACATAAGCGTCTGCGTTTCCAAGTACTTCATTTGCTTTGTCAAGGATTGCTTTCAGAGCTGCTTTGTTAGCTTTCATCTGAAGATTCAGGATTGCATTGATCAGATCTGCATATGCGGTTCCGATCTCTGCTTCTGTTCTGTTCGGATTTGCTATAACATCTTCTGCTTTCTTGATCGCTGCTTTGAGGTCTTTCAGGGAATCGCTTGTGTAATTGCCGTCCAGAAGTTTCTTTGCGGATTCAATCAGATTAACCAGAGATTTCACATCTGCTTTGTCTGCTACTTTGTTCAGTTCTGCAAGGATTGCTTCTGCTGCTGCATCTACTGCTGTCTGATCTGCATCTTTATCTTCCAGAACTGCTTTTCCGCTTTCCAGTGCTGCTTTCAGAGCTGCAATGTCTTCATAATTTTCCGGATGTGCCAGGATCTTTTCTGCTTCTTCTACTGCAACTTCCAGATGAAGTTTCTGTACGCCATACTCTAATTTGGAGTATGCTGCTACCAGCTCTTCCATTGCTGCGTTGATCTGTGTGCGTGTTGCATTCTGATCTGCTGCTACTGCTTTGGCTGCTGCCAGTGCACTCTGTACTGCTGTCCAGCTGTCTGCTGTGTAGTCTTCTGCGTTCAGTGCGTTTACTTTTGCGATGACTTTTTCAAGTCCTCTGTTTGTTTTTGATTTTGTGGAGATCCACTGCCAGATAGTTACTTCTTCGCCGTCGATGTTTTCTTTGCACTCGTTGTTCAGAGTGTAGAGCCATGACCAGTGTCCGTTGTACTGATACGGTGTGCCGTCTGCTCTCTTGTAGAGACCTGTGGTGTCGTGTACATCGTCAAACAGTGAGAAGTGGATATCGCTTCCGCCTGCTTCTGTCAGTCTCTCGTAAGCCTTCGGTGAGTAATTACCGTTGGATACGAAATTGCCGTCTTCATCAATGGTACCAATTTTTACGGTCGGGTCATTCTTTGCATGTGTGAACCAGATCGGCATATCTTTGATAGATTCTACCATTTCGTCTGTCAGTGCATCGTTTGTGTAAGCTTCGCATACCGGATATGCTGCTGCAAAGTATTTCGGATAATGTACGATCATGTTCATGGTCATAAATCCGCCGTTTGAGCATCCGCCGATGTATACGCGGCTTGCATCGATATCAGAGTTGCTGTTTACATAAGCTTTGATCAGTTCCATCAGAGCTGCTGTGTATTTGGAGGTTCCATCGCTTGTATACTGTCCGGAACCATTATCCATCCACATCGTCGGGCACTGTGCTGCCAGAACGTATGCTCCGCCGTCAAAGTACTGCTGTACAGTATCGGTTGCCAGGTTGACTACTTTGTTTCCTAACAGTGCTACACGTGGATCTGTTCCGCCTTCGCCTGCCCCATGCAGCCAGATGATCAGAGCATTTTTCTTGCCGTCATTCTTAGCTGCTTCCAGTGTATAGGAAGCGTATGTCAGAGCGATCTGACCAAATTTTTCATCGTTGTAGCTGAACTTACCTTCAAGATCAAAGTCATCACAGATCCGTGAGGTGTCTGCTGCAAATTTATTTGCTGCAAAATTTACGCTGCTGCCGTCTGCTGCTTTGAGTTCTTTATTTAAGGTTACTTCATATGCAGTGTCTACATACTCATTGTGGCCGCTTCCGAAGAAGTTGTAGTTGAACGGAGATCCGATGGACAGATCCGGTCCTACTTCCAGTTCCAGAGTAATGTAATTGCCCGTTGCTGCTTTGTTTCCGTTTGCATCGGATACATAAGCTGCGGTTACGTTACGTGTTCCTCTGGATGGTCCAAGAAGGAATCCGCTGAGTGCTTTTCTTGTTACGTTTACTTCAAATGCAGATGCGTCAATATTTCCGCTCATTGCTTTGCCGACATTTACAACAACCTTGGAGATTGCCGGACCCCAGTCATAACCTTCGGTGATCGTGGAGTATGTTGTGGACGGAACAACGTCATCTTTTTCATAAGAAGTGATCGTCTGCAGTGCGTCTGCATACAGTTCGTTCAGTGATTTTGCTTCCAGGTCGTTTGCGTTTGCAAATTCGATGGAATTCATAATAAAGTTACAGATGTTGATGGCTGCTTTCTGAAGGTCACCAAGAGAGATAACCTGTGTAGATTCTACGCCGTCATCCATGCTCACTTTATAAGTAACAGTTGTCACACCACGGCTGTTTGTTGTAACAGATGTGATATAACCCTGTTCTTTCAGTTCTGCGACTTTTTCGTTCAGTTCTACGCCTTTTGCTACGGTTGTGGAGATTTTCAGATTGCCGTTCAGATCCAGTTTGTATCCGCCAAAGTTCGGAACCATCTTAGAAACTGTGATCGGATTTCCGCTTGCATCAACATCCTGAATGCTTCTCTCTTCCAGTTCTACATAACCATCGCTTGTCCATGCCGGCTCATTGATAAAGCCTTTCATGATCTGAGAGTAGCCTTTGCCCGGGCAAACAAGGTCGTTGCCTGCGTGCATTTCGTACATCGGTACAGACTGTCCGCCGCCCCAGTCTGTCATGATCATGCCTTTGAATCCCCATTCGTCTCTTGCAAATGCGGTACAAAGATCATAGTCATCCGCTGCCGGTCTTCCGTTATTCTGGTTGTAGGAGGTCATAATCGCCATCGGCTGTGCCTGTTTTACAACCATTTCGAAACCTTTGAGGTAGATCTCACGGATTGCTCTTTCAGAAACGGTATTATTCTCTTTGTTTCTGCTTGTTTCCTGAGAATTCAGTGCATAGTGTTTGATGGTAACGCCAACACCTTTGCTCTTCTGTACGCCGAGTGTTGCTGCTGTGCCGGTCACACCTACGACTACCGGATCTTCAGAATAATATTCAAAGTTACGTCCGCAGAGTGCGTTTCTGTGGATATTCATACCAGGTGCCAGCCAGGAACCGATACCAAATTCTTCCATTTCTTCGCCAACGCCTTCGCCGTAAGCGTAGATCTGCCCGGTATCCCAGGTCTGTGCCAGCAGTGTACCGATCGGCCATGCAGTTGCATACTGATAATAGTCGGTATCATCCTGTTTATAGTGCTGTGTAATACGAAGACCTGCAGGTCCGTCAGACAGGTTTACAGGTACAAACCCTTTTTCATCGTTTTTCCAGGTTGCTCCTGCAACGCCCTGTACGGTCTTGTCACTGGAATGTCCGTTTACCAGGTTTGCCAACTCATAGAGGCTTAAACCGGATACGAACTGCTCAAGGCTGATCTTACCGTCGTAAACATCTTTCAGTGTATTCTTGCTGTAGTCGCCGTCAAATTTCTTAACGTGCTCCTGATAAGTCACACTGTAATCTGTGCTGTTTGCATTTCCTTTTTCTACACGGGAAACGGTTCCTGTTGCTCCGTCTTCATTCTTGGCAAACAGATATTTTTCTTCGGTTGTATCGGAAGTGTAAACCGTTACATCTTCGTTCTCTTTGATGATCTCCGGTGCTTTGTAGCCTGTAAAATCCACTTCAATCGTCTTCGCTGCCGCGATCTCATTTGCTTCGCCATCGTATGTGATCGATGTTGCACCTTCGGTTGTCATCGGCTCCAGGGTCGGATATTTATCACTGTTTTCGATGTTGTCGTTTTCTGTTACCGGAACCATCAGGTTGCTGTACTGCTCGGTGATCGTGTCTTCTGCGACATTGAGTTTCGCTGCTACGTGTGTATTTCTGGAAGAATTACCGACACGGATAATGTAATCGCCATCTTCCATCACGTAAGCTGCTTTGTCGGTATCGTAAGATCCCATTTCTTTCGTATCAAAACTGATCGTAAGGATCTGAGACTCGCCCGGTGCCAGTTCGTCTGTCTTGGCGTAGCCGGCCAGTTCCTGATATGGCTTGTCCAGTTCACCGTCCGGAGCTGAGAAATAAACTTCTGCTACTTCTTTACCGGATACGGTACCGGTATTTTTTACCTTAACCTGTACGGTTACTTTATCTTTGTCTGCTTTTACCGATTTTGTTGACATCGCAAAGCTTGTGTAAGATCCGCCGTAACCAAACGGATAAGATACATCTACGCCAAAGGTATCATAATAACGATATCCTACGAAAATATCATCGTTATATAATTCCTGAGCGGTGTTGCCGTCCTGGTTTGCAAATCCTTCACTCGATGGGTTGTCATCGAAATTCACCGGCCAGGTGTCGGTCAGTTTACCGGATGGATTTACGGTTCCGTTCAATACTTCTACCAACGCATCTCCGCCTGTCATACCGGCCTGAGACATCAGAAGCATGGAATCCAGACCATCAATCTCATCAAAAAACTTTGTATCAATGATTCCGCCTACGTTCAGGACAACAACAACATTTTCAAAGTTCTGTCCCAGCAGCTTTAAGTTCGCCTCTTCATCGTCGGATAAGAGGTAATCACCTTTTCCTGCGGAACGGTCAGAACCTTCACCGGAGTTACGTGCGATCACGTAAATAGCGGTGTCTGTTTTTTCTGCTGCTGCTTTGATCTGATCTACGGCACCTTCGGTCTGCTCATAAATCGGTTCATTTACCCATTTGTAGCTCCAGCCCTGGCTTGTTCCGCCGCCATTTGCCGTCCATCTTTCATGCATCTGATTTACAAAGTCAATATCAACGATATCATAGCCTGCATTTTCAAAGCCCTGCTGTACGGTAACGTTATCACGCTGGTTTACTGCACCGGAACCGGTACCTCCTTTGATGGTATTGTATACGCCCTGACCAAAAAGTGCGATCTTAGTTCCTTTTTCTTTGGAGATCGGCAGGGAATTGTTCTTGTTTTCCAGAAGGACCATACCCTGTGCTGCAATGTTTTTCGCCGCTGTTTTATGTTCGATCTCTCGGTCACTGATTTCCGGGTTCGTTGTTGCTGCCAGTGCACTTGTGCTGCCGGTAAGTACCATTGCAAGCGACACTGCGACTGCCATCACGCGTTTTGAAGTTCGCTTCATTGCCGTGCCTCCTTTTTCTATTCACTTATTTCATGATGCCAGGGTCAAAAGGTCTAAATCCACATGAGCTTGCTCATAGGTGGATGAAAGACCTTGGGACCCGCCCCTATATGAGCATAAAAGTGGGATGATAATCCCACGATATGCGAATACTGGGGTGCTATGTGCCAGTGGCACATGTTTAGCACCGACCGAAGCGGAGCGTAGAAAGGATTGTGGGAGTGCAACGCACGGAACAATCCGTAGGCATCATAGTTGAGGACTTTTGACATACACAGGATAACGTGATCCTCCTTCCTTCTGTTATGCTGTGCTTCAGACAGTGTCAAATCTGCCTTTCTGTTAACATGCCCTTGTAATTATATATTTTATACAAGTTTTTTGTGGGTTTCCATGTAATATTATACGTTTTGCTTGCATTTTTTTATGATATCCACATTTTCTACTGAAATGCCTGGTTTTTTACACAAACAGGCTTCCGATGAATCATCCTGTATTGATTTTTTGTATATTTCAGGACTCCCTGACAGCAAAAAACGACAGAGGAATTACTTCCTCTGCCGCCTTTATTCTTTATTCTTCTTGTATACAGAATTTTTTAGAATCCTGCAACTTTCTCTGCTGCATACTCAAGGATCAGAGCTGCATCGCCTGTGTCTGCAACACCGTCACCGTTTACATCTGCTGCTGCCGCTGCATCTGCATCCAGTCCTGTCAGTTCTGCACTTGCTGCCAGAAGTGCGGTACTGTCGGCTGTTGTCACTGCACCATCGTTGTCTACGTCACCTAACAGTCTTGCTTCTGCAAGTTTCAGTGTCAGTGTACGAACTGCTGAGTTTACTTCATTCTGAACTGCATCATCGTTATCATAAACTGCCTGTGCATCTGCTTTTACATCTGCAAGTCCTTCGATGGTTGCTGCTACATAAGCATCGCTATCTTCCAGAACAGCTGCTGCTTTTTCAAGCATTGCTTTCAGGGCCGCTTTGTTGCCTTTCTTTTCCAAAGAGATCACTGCATCGATCAGATCGCTGTAAGCTTTGTTTACTTCTTCAGCGGTTCTGTTCTTGTTTGCTACAACAGCTTCTGCTGCTTTGATTACTTCATCCAGTTTTGCAAGAGAATTGCTTGTGTAATTTCCATCCTGAAGTTTCTTTGCAGATTTGATCAGGCTTTCCAGTGAGGAAAGATCTGCATTTTTCACTGCTTTGCTCAGCTCGTTCAGGATTGCAGTTGCTGCTGCACTTACGGTTTCCTGATCTGCATCTTCGTTTGCAAGAACGGCTTTACCGTTTGCTACTGCTTCTTCCAGATTTCCAAGGCTGCTGTATTTGTCTGCACGTACCAGCACTTTTTCAGCTTCTTTTATGGAGATTTCCAGATGTGTTTTCTCAACACCCTGTTCCAGGCTGTTCATTGCTGCCAGAAGATCTGTCATTGCGTTTGTTGTCTCAATAACGGTTGCATCTGCTTTTGCTGCTATTGCTTTTGCTGCATTCAGAGCTTCTTCTACTGCTGCCCAGCTTGCTTTTGTATAATCAGAAGCATTCAGGTCTTCTACCATAGCGATCACTTTGTTTAAGGATTCAACGTTTGCAGAAGCTTTCTGTACGCTGTCTTTTGTTACGCTCTGATATGCTTTCAGGTTGCCAAGTGCTGTGCTGTAGTCTTTTACTTCTACACCATAACGTCTCTGCATCATGTTGGAGTTCATGATGATGTTCAGGTTGTTGATCGCACTCTTCTGTACATCGCCGAGGCAGATGATGTTGTTGTCTACATATTCACCTTTGTAAGTCAGAGTCTTGCCATCGTTGCTTACGGTTACAACATCGGTTGTTGCCGGTACGCTGAATGTTCCAGGATTGAACCATCCCTGACGATAGTTCAGATAGATTTCTTCACCGTTTACAAGGATTCTTCCGTCATCTGCAACGGTTGCTGTATAGCCTTCACCAAGTGATGTCGTTACCGTCTTTGTTCCAGCGGCAGACGGTGTAAATTCATTCCATTTTGCAGAATATACTTTAACAAATCCGTACATCAGCTGAACGTCGATCGCTACCTGTCCTCTTTCATCGAATACCGGTGCTGCATCCTGCATACCGCTTACGATATTCTGTGCTCTTTCTGCTCCGCCCGGCATGATCATGTCATTTCCTGCATGCATGGACTTCATCGGAGTGGAGGAACCGCCGTTCCAGTCAGTCATGATCAGACCGTCAAATCCCCATTCACCGCGGGCGATGTTGGTACACAGATCGTAAGAATCTGCAGTCGGTACGCCGTTGATCAGGTTGTAGGATGTCATAATAGACATCGGACGAGATTCTTTTACTGCAATTTCAAAACCTTTCAGGTAAATTTCACGCAGAGTACGTTCGCTTACGATCGTGTCAACTGCATTACGGTTACTTTCCTGGTTATTTGCTGCGAAATGCTTCAGGCATGCACCAACACCCGGTGTTTCCTGAACGCCCAGTGTGCAAGCTGCTGCCATAACACCGGATACAACCGGATCTTCTGAATAGTACTCAAAGTTTCTTCCGCAGAGCGGATCACGGTGAATATTCTGAGAAGGTCCGAGCAGAAGTGTGATGTTCATTTCATCAACTTCTTTACCAAATGCAACACCGATACGTTTTACAAGGTCGGTATCCCAGGTCTGAGCCTGTACATAACTTACCGGCCATGCGGTACAATACTGGTACAGTGTCTGTTTTTCATCGCTTCCTTCAATGGTCGCATCAAATTTCTGTGCTACTCGTACACCGCCAGGACCGTCTGCAAGAACGATGCCCGGAATGCCATACTGATCGTAAACGGTTGTCTCACCTGCTGCACCTTTTACCGTAGAAGAGTTGCTTCCAACGATCGGAGAATTTTCATTGGCAACGCCCCATCCGCTTCCGCAGTTCAGAGCCGCCAGTTCTTCTACACTCATCTGTGCGACAAATTCGCCCATCGTAGCTTTTCCTTCAATGACATCTTTTAAAGTAGAATCTTTCTTTTCTACCACTTCTACTTTTTCGTACGGCTGTGTTGCTTCATAAGCAGCATCTGTTGTGTAAGTGGTTACTTCTTCATTTTCATATGCAGATGCATGGTCTTCTGTCTTGATTTCAGAAGCATCAACTTTGATAACCGGAGCTGCTTCTTTTTCTGCTTCCTCTGTTGGATAACTGTAGCCCTCTTCCGGTTTGCTCCATTCTACCAGATCTTCGCCGTTCGGAACTTCCATCTGGTTGGAAAGCTGTTCAGTCAGTGTGGTGTCATCCACTTCAATGGTTGCCTCAACACTGGTATTTCTGGAAGAATCACCGACACGCACATAGTATTTTCCTTTATCCAGAATATAAGCTGCCTGGTCTTCATTATAATATGCCATGTCTTTTGTATCATAAGAAATCGTCAGAATCTGCGATTCGCCCGGTGCAAGTTCATCCGTTTTTGCAAATCCGCCAAGTTCCTGATATTCTTTCTCTGCCTCTGCAGAATCCGGTGCGGAATAATAAACCTGTACGATTTCTTTTCCGCTGTAAGTGCTGCCGGTATTGGTAACTTTTACTTTTACGGTAACTTTATCGGCATCTGCTGTCACAGACTGTGTCTCAATTTTGAAATCTGTGTAGGAAAGTCCATAACCAAACTCGTATTTCGGTGTGATATTAAAGGTATCAAAATAGCGGTAGCCGACATAAATACCTTCGTTATAAACTTCTTTCTTGACGTTTCCGTCTGCATTTGCAAAGGTATCTGATGCCGGATAGTCACTGTAGTTTTCTGCCCAAGTATCTGCCAGTTTTCCGGATGGGGTTACGGCTCCGGTCAGAACATCCAGAAGTGCGTTGCCGCCTTCCTGACCTGCCTGTCCCATCAGAAGCATTGCATCCAGTCCGTTAATCTCGTTATAGAATTTTGTATCCATAATACCGCCGACATTCAGAACAACGATGGTCTTTTTAAAGGACGCTGCCACACGCTCCAGATTTTCACGTTCGAGATCCGTCAGATAATAATCACCAATATCATAAGATTCTCCGTTGTAAGTTCCCTTCGTCCCTTTCAGTGTACGGTCGGTACCTTCACCGGCATTTCGGCTGATGACATAGATTGCCGTATCGGAATCTGCAGAAGCATCTGCCAGCTCTTCATCACTGATCTCCATCTCAGGGAATTTGAAGCAGTTCATCGTACTGTTTCCTTCAATTTTGTGCTGTGCATCATAAGCATCTGCGTATGCATCGAGCATATCAGAGTTTACGATATCATAGCCGGCTTTTTTAAAGGTATTATAAATGTGGATATTATAACGTTCATTCAGATCTACATCCCAGGAACCACCTCCGGAAAGTCCTCCGTTGAACGGGTCACCGGAACCAAATCCGCCTTTGATGGTACGAACCGCACCGCTTCCGAACAGTGCCAGTTTTTTTGTCTTCAAAGGAAGTGTATGGTTTTCATTTTCCAGCAGAACCATACCCTGTCCGGCTGCCTCTCTTGCCAGTGCCGCATTGTCAATCTCCCGCTGTGTGATCTCATCACTTGTACTGGCTGCCAATGCAGAAGAACACGGTGCTGCGACCATACTCACTGCCAGTGCCGCTGCCATGGCACTTCTGATTTTTCTGTTACGTTTTTTCATTCTTTGCTCCTCCTTTTGCTCGTTTATACGTTTTGCTCTATGATTATAGATTTTACACAATTTTCTTTTGATTTTCCATGTAAAATTATACGTTTTTCTTGTAAATTTTTATTATGTATCAGGATATACAGTCGGATTAATCAAAAACAGCAGAGGTTTTTATCTCCTCTGCTGCTCTTTTTTTAAAAAATTACGGTTTAAAATTCTCGCTCGCCCATTTCTTCCAGAAATGCCAGATAGCCTTTAAATGCTTCATAGATATCTGCTTTGCTTGTTACTTCGAACGGTGCGTGCATGTTCTGCACTGCCACGCCGCAGTCAATGACTTCCATTCCGTAGTTTGCCAGGATATAAGCGATCGTTCCGCCTCCGCCCTCATCAACTTTTCCAAGCTCGGCTGTCTGGAAAGCCGCCTCATTTTCATCAAGGATCTTGCGGATTCTTGCGATGTATTCTGCATTTGCATCGTTGGAACCGGATTTTCCTCTGGAACCGGTAAATTTATTGAAGGTCAGTCCTTTGCCGAAAAAGGCACTGTTTTTCTTTTCCATGACGGCCGGATAATTTGGATCGTAAGCTGCACTGACATCGGAAGATAACATTCTGGAACTCTGAAGTGCTCTGCGTACTTTCAGTTCGCTGTAATCTCCGGCTGCATCCATAATCTCTGCCACTGCATTTTCAAAAAATCTGGAATGCATACCGGTCGCACCGACGCTGCCGATCTCTTCTTTATCTACCAGCAGGCATACGCAGGTGTACTGCGGTTTGTCAAGCTCAAACATTGCCCGGTAGGATGGGTAGGCACACACTCTGTCATCCTGGCCATAGCCCATGATCATACTCTCATCCAGTCCATAATTTCTTGCATTTCCGGCCGGAACAGCTTCCAGTTCTGCAGAAATAAAATCGGTTTCTTCTATATTATATTTCTCTTTTAACAGCTGAAGGATCTGCTTTTTGACCGGCTCTTTTTCTTCGCCGGAAAGCGGTATACTGCCGACTAAGATATTAAGGTCTTCGCCTTCTACCACTTCATTGCCACGTTTTTCCATCTGTTTTTTGCCAAGATGCGGAAGCAGATCGGAAATGCCGATAACCGGATCGGATGGATCTTCACCCAGTGCAATCTCCACGCTTGTTCCGTCTTTTTTTGCCACAACACCGTGCAGTGCCAGCGGCATCGCAACCCACTGATATTTTTTGATTCCGCCGTAGTAGTGTGTTTCCAGCATCGCCAGACCATCGCTCTCATAAAGCGGATTCTGCTTCAGGTCCAGTCTCGGAGAATCAATGTGAGCTCCTAAAATATTCATGCCCTTTTCCATAGGTTCTTTTCCGATATGGAACAGTGCCAGTGTTTTTCCCATGATGGAAACATAAACTTTATCGCCGGCCTGCAGTTTTTCGCCGGATCTGCGAACTTCTTTCAGACTCCTGTAACCTTTTGCTTCTGCTTCTTTTAAAATCTCTTTTACACATTCTCTCTCTGTCTTGCATTTTGAGAGAAATGTTCTGTATTCTTCACAGAAATCATATACTTTCTTTCTGTCTTCTTCCGTATAAGATTCCCAGACTGTTTTCTCATTCATTTATTTTACCTCCTACATTTCCCGTCCTTTTTTGACGCAGGCTTTCATTGCTTCGATTACAGCACTTCGCATGCCCTTTTCTTCCAGAACACGCACTGCCTCAATCGTTGTGCCGCCCGGTGAGCATACCATGTCTTTGAGTTCACCGGGATGTTTACCTGTCTCCAGCACCATCTTTGCACTGCCAAGGACTGCCTGTGCTGCGAAACGATATGCCTGTGCACGCGGCATACCATCCGCAACGGCTGCATCTGCCATCGCTTCAATAAACATAAATACATATGCTGGTGAACTTCCGCTGACGGAAACAACCACATCGATCAGACGCTCCGGAAGCATTTCTGCTTTTCCGCAGCTCTCAAGGATTTTCAGAACATCCTGCATTTCTGCTTCTGTCACTTCTTCGTTGCAGCACACGCCGGTCATGCCTTCCCCGACCAGGGCCGGTGTATTCGGCATGCATCTTACCAGCTTTACTTTTTTGCCAAACTGCTCTTCCAGCCATGCCAGTGTTTTTCCCGGTGCAATGGAAATGATAATTTTCTTTTCATCCACTGCATCTTTAATCTCATGGATCACTTCTTCATAAAAAATCGGTTTTACTGCCAGCACCAGCACATCCGCACTTTTCGCTGCTTCTATATTATCTGCTGTTACCTGAATTCCATAAGTATTTCTGGCATTTTCTCTGCTCGCCTCGCTCTTTGCCGTCGCGATCACATCTTCTTTTGCACAGATCTCATTTTTTAAAATGCCGCCAAGCATGGCTTTCGCCATATTTCCGCAGCCGATAAATCCAAGTTTCATCGCTTTTCGCCTC
The DNA here is from genome assembly GCF_046967715.1 of Hominisplanchenecus sp. Classification (NCBI taxonomy): domain Bacteria; kingdom Bacillati; phylum Bacillota; class Clostridia; order Lachnospirales; family Lachnospiraceae; genus Hominisplanchenecus; species Hominisplanchenecus sp. The sequence continues at coordinate 14,083 of NZ_JBKVNQ010000015.1, read as the reverse complement.
CTGTAAATCCAGAACTTCTGTTTCTGATAATGCCAAGTTGTACAAGTTACTTTGTTAGATAAAGTAATTCTCAGCTATCATGCCAGAGACAGATTTTTCCGTTTCTGACATCACATATATACTTTAGCAAATCAAAGTACCATGGTCAAGTCTCACCTGTGTTCGACTTAAAGCAGAACTTGCTTGATTTTCTCATCTTGAGTCGCTATACTAAGAATGCTGGGTTTATCGATACCCGTTACCTAATTTACAAAGGAGCAATTTTCATGCAAAAGGACGCTGCTTATATGAAACTGATCGAGGAAATCTCACTGAACGCCTGGCCGTCCCACAAGATTGAGCTTTATGACGGCTGGCTGATCCGGTTTTCTCATAATTATACTTACCGTACCAACAGTGTGGAACAGGTTGGTGACTCCTTGATTCCGATTGAGGAGAAAATTGCTTACTGCGAGGCTCAGTACCGCAATTACCACACACCGTCTAATTTCAAGATCAATCCGCTTCTGGATTCGTCTTTTGATAAGCTTCTGGAAGAAAAAGGCTATGAGATCCGCCATACTACCGAGGTTATGACGATGCCGATGACAAATTTTCATCCTTATCCGGCAGAATCGGTAGAATATGAATATTATGGAAGGAATTCAAATCTACCTTCTTCTGTTTTTTATCCGGGACATATCGCTGTCCAGCTCCGCGACCGGATCACGGACGAGTGGATTGAGTCGCTGTTTCGTCTGAACGGCACGACCAGACCGACGCTTCGCCGCATTGTACCATCGATGTTCAAAGCGATCCCGAAAGAGACGATCGTCGCCTGTATTGAAATCGAAGGCCGCATGGTTGCCTCAGGTCTTGGTATTCTCGACCGCGGACACATCGGACTGTATGCGATCTATGTCGATGCAAGCTGCCGCAGAAAGCATTTCGCACGTGCGATCTGCAGTTCGATCCTGACCGAGGCTCAGAAAAAAGGTGCGACACACGCTTACCTTCAGGTTGTAAAAGGAAATACTGCCGCTAAAAATCTGTATACATCACTGGGATTTGAGGATTTTTATACCTACTGGTTCCGTTCCAAAGAGGTCTGAAGAAGAATCAAAAAATAAACAAACACACGAAAGGACATTATTATGTGGATTGCTGAAAACTGGAAAGATTACGAAGTGCTTGACACTTCCAAGGGAGAAAAACTGGAACGCTGGGGAGATTATACTCTGGTTCGTCCGGACCCGCAGGTTATCTGGGATACTCCGAAAACACTGAGAGGCTGGAAACGCCCGAATGCACACTATCATCGCAGCAAACGCGGCGGCGGTGAGTGGGAATTTTTTGATCTCCCGGAACAGTGGAGTATCCACTATCAGAAACTGGGGCTGACCTTTCAGTTAAAACCTTTCAGTTTCAAACATACCGGTCTGTTCCCGGAACAGGCTACTAACTGGGACTGGTTCTCTGAAAAGATCAAAAAAGCCGGACGCCCGATCAAGGTTCTGAACCTCTTTGCCTACACCGGTGGAGCTACCCTGGCCGCTGCCGCTGCCGGAGCAAGCGTTACACACGTAGATGCCTCCAAAGGAATGGTTACCTGGGCAAAAGAAAATGCACGTTCTTCCGGACTTGGAGATGCACCGATCCGCTGGATCGTCGATGACTGTGTAAAATTCGTAGAACGTGAAATCCGCCGCGGCAATCATTACGACGCCATCATCATGGACCCGCCTTCTTACGGTCGCGGACCAAAAGGAGAAATCTGGAAAATAGAAGAAGCGATTCATCCGCTCATCAAGCTCTGTGCAAAGCTTTTAAGCGACAAACCGCTTTTCTTTCTTGTAAATTCCTATACCACCGGACTGGCTCCTGCCGTCCTCACCTACATGCTGGCAACCGAACTTGCTGCTTTTCACGGTCATGTAGACTCCCAGGAAGTCGGACTTCCTGTTTCCGGCAATGGACTTGTGCTGCCTTGTGGGGCATCCGGACGCTGGGAAATCTGAGAAATCTGATATTCAAGGATATCTCCGGCATTTTGCTGCGAGGTGCACACTATATATTGCGTAATATATTCTTCTGTGTACCTCTGTGCTCTGCCGGAGATGGAATTTTCACTAAGATAAATCAGTATTTTCTATTTTTCTTTATCTCGTGCAACAGCTCATCTGAAACCGCACAATACTTTTCATGCGTTATCGTATCACAGATGATGCTCTTTTTCCCAATAAACACAATATCTTCAAGATTAACAGATGCATTCTCATCAAAAAAATCAAACAGCTCCTTTTTCTCTTTCAGAAATTCTCTGATATAATAGTCCGCTTTAAAATAAACCAGACTCTCTTTACAATTTTCTGTATGTATAGATTCTGTAAATTCCGAATCTATATAAGAACCCATTATCTGTTTGTATCGAATATCTTCTCTCAATTCATCTACATGATCCAGATATGGACAAACGGTAAAGCAAACAATCTCCGTGTGTCTTAATATCACATCGATGAACGTTTGATATTCGTTTTCCTTTATTATAATTGCATTTCTGGCGTTATTGCGACACTTTACATACTTCATTCTTAATGTGAACTACTCGGTAACTGAGTTACCAGAGCATCTGAAATCTGGCGGGATACCGTCTTTTTTCAGGGTGCGTCCATGACACCAATACTGCTTGCCTTTCGGCTATGCAGCTACTTTTATTATATCTGGTTTTTTTAGTCCGGTTACGGACAGTTCCTTCTGTTTTCCGGATACGGAAAGATATTTCCGCAGGATATTAAATGCGCCTACCGCATCTGCATTGTATCTTACTCCGTCAGTTACATACATGCCCCGTTCTTTTCGGTTTGATGCTTCTGCATATCTTTTTGATACTTCTGGTGATAACGGGCTGCACTGGCTGGTATAGCTTTCTTCCTGCTTTATCAATTGTATTCCATACCGTTTTAGTTTATATTCCAGCATGATATACAGCCTGTTATATGGCAGGCTGTGAAGCTTCTGGTTGGTCTTATGTCCCATATCTTTTTCTTTACGGATATTTCGAATGTCTCCCACAACTACACAGCGGATATCTTCTTTTCTGCAGTATTCTGCGATCCATCTGGTTACTTTATGAAGGTAATCCTTCACTGTATTCTGCTTTTTCCTGTAAAGCCGCTGGATATGTTCCGATGTTTTTGGATATTTTATTCCTCTTTCCGATTGCTGTGCATACCATACAGACTGAACTCTGGCGATTTCTTTATGAAAATATCTTTCCAGGGAAAGATACTTTCTTCCCAGAATAAAAGCTCGGCCATTTCCGGAATCATAACAGGTCATCAGATTATGAAGTCCCGGATCAATAGATAAATAATGTCCATTCTGGGAAAGCTGTTCCGGCTCTTGAATCTCATAGATAACAATAAGGTCGCATTTTCCGTTTTCCGGTGGATAGATCCGCAGCTGCTTTATATGATCCATGTTCCTGAAAATCTTATTTTCAAGATATAGAAATTTATCATGGATCCCGTATGTTTCTTCCATGTAGCTTTTCAGATCCTTTGGCAGAGACAGCCGCAGCTGGTCTGAACCTTTCTCATGCCGGATCCCCATCTGCATGTATGTAACCGGGATATTGTCCTGTTTAAAACGGGGCGGATTCGGATCTTTGATCCCTCCGGTCTTTTTCAGGACATAAAAAGATTTCCATGCTTTATCCAGCTGCTTGCAGGTCTCCTGTGCTGTCTGTGACGGAAGCTGTTTATACCACAGATTTCCTTTATGTGCTTTTTTCTGATAATACCAGTCAGGATACTTTTCCAGTCCCAGCTCTTTATAATGATGACGTTCGTAGTTGCAGACATTCCAGAGTTTGGAAGCTGCATAACACATATGCCCTATGATATTGGAATATTCCGGCCGGATTTTTACAGATGTTCTGTGTGACAGCAGCATCCCTCTTCCTCCCCTCAGACAGTAACGCGGATCGGTATTTACAGTCCGCTTTAACTTAATACGACTTGCTCTGATGTTCCATATAACGGCGGATATTTTCCTCAGATACAGATCCGATCGTTTCCACATAATAGGAATGGTTCCACAGCTCTCCCTTCCATAGCTGGTTTCTTATTTCCGGAAAACGTTCGAACAGTTTTCTGCCGGTAATCCCCTTCAGATACTTGACGATTGCTGTTATGGACAGCTTTGGTGGAGCTGTTACAAAGCCGTGGACATGGTCTCCTTCACCACAGTAAAGCGGACATTCACAATCCGCTTCGCTACTTGCTCATGAACGCAGTCGCTTAGTGCTCTGCACACTTGAAGCGGGGGGATGGTTCTCTGCGTTCAAATAAATGAACAGTAAAGCCCTTGTCCTCAGCAATCTGCTGCACCAGTTCCTTTAGGTATTCCTCAATTTCTGAGTTTAATATCTTCCGTCGGTATTTCACTGACCATACCATATGGTAGTTGATATTACACACGCAAGTTCTATAATGTATTAGATTTTCTTTCATACATATAGTATAGCATAATGCACGAAAATGTGCAATACAAAATCGAACATATTTTCGTTTGATTCTATGCCGGTTACGGTATTAATGTCACTGGAGTCAATGGCAGGGAGATTATTCTATTATTTTCAATGTGCAGACATGCACACTCCTACGCTTTCATCTCGGTAATTGAATTGTCGAGGATTCACACTTATTGTCCTAAATTGCATCCAGTGCCTGTGCGATGTCTGCGATCAGATCATTTTTATCTTCCAGTCCGCATGAAATACGGATCAATCCCGCCGGAATACCGGCTGTGATCAGCTGTTCGTCTGTCATCTGCCTGTGTGTGGAGGTTGCCGGATTCAGACAACAGGTACGTGCATCTGCTACGTGTGTCTCGATTGCTGCCAGCTTCAGGTTTTTCATAAATTTCTCTGCTGCTTCTCTTCCGCCTTTCAGTTCAAATGAAACAACGCCGCATCCGCCGTTTGGCAAATATTTTTTTGCGATTTCATAGTACTTGTTAGATGGAAGTGTCGGATAGTTGACAAATTCTACTTTATCATGCTTTTCCAGAAATTCTGCAACTGCCTGTCCATTTTCCACATGTCTTGGCATACGCACATGCAACGATTCCAGACCAAGATTTAAAATAAAGGCACTCTGCGGTGACTGGGCACATCCAAGATCACGCATCAACTGAGAAGTACATTTTGTGATAAATGCTCCTTCTTTTCCAAATTTCTCCGCATAAGTGATTCCATGGTAGGACTCGTCCGGTGTACAGAGTCCCGGAAACTTATCCGCATGAGCCATCCAGTCAAAATTGCCGCCATCTATGATCGCTCCGCCAAGGGCTGCTCCATGTCCATCCATATATTTCGTGGTAGAATGTGTCACAATATCAGCTCCCCACTCAATCGGCCGCAGATTCACCGGCGTCGGGAACGTATTATCCACGATCAGCGGAACTCCGTGTGCATGGGCTGCTTTTGCAAACTTCTCGATATCAAGTACCGTCAGAGCCGGATTGGCAATGGACTCGCCAAATACCACCTTTGTGTTCTCCTGAAATGCTGCGTTTAACTCTTCCTCCGTGCAGTCCGGATCAACAAACGTCACATCTACTCCCATCTTTTTCATTGTTACAGAAATCAGATTGTAGGTTCCTCCATAAATGGATGAAGAAGCTACGATATGACTTCCTGCTTCGCAGATATTAAACAGAGCAAAGAAATTGGCCGCCTGACCGGAAGAAGTCAGCATACCGGCTTTTCCGCCCTCCAGTGCTGTGATCTTTGCTGCTACATAATCATTTGTCGGATTCTGCAGTCTGGAATAAAAATATCCTTCTGCTTCCAGATCAAACAGTTTTCCCATATCTTCACTCGTATTGTATTTGTAAGTCGTTGACTGAATGATCGGGATCTGTCTTGGTTCTCCATTCCCCGGAGTATAACCTGCCTGCACACATTTTGTATTGATTGAATAATCCATAATTTTCCTTTCACCTTCTTCTCTGATAATAATTATATGTTATACCCTTTTTGCAGCGATGTAAAGGAAAAGAACAACCGACATATCACGAAATTTCTGTAATTTCCCTTGCTTCTTTTTCCGTAAATCCCTTTTTGAGAAGATTTCTATATACCTGCATTTTGCCTTCCAGAATTCCTTCTGCTTTTCCTTCTACTTTTCCCTCTTCTTTTCCTTCCAGTCTTCCGATCTCAATTCCTTTTACAATGCCCATTTTTTCCAATCTTTCTGCTACATCACACATACTTCGCACTCCTTTCTTTTTCTGAAATATCTTTTCATAGCGTTTATCTCCGGTCATCACATTGAGAAGTTTTAAGACTTCATCTACATATTTGATTTCTGTTGGATCATCCGGTATATAATCTTTATTTTTTCTTTTCTGGGCAAAAAAATTTGCCACAATACGAAAATCGCTTTGAAACCTTTCGATTTCTTTTTCTGTCAGCCATGCAACCTCGAAAATCTGAATTTTATAATCATTAATATACTTTTCCATTCCATCCGGAATCTTCATCAATGCTTTAATATTCTTTTTTGCATACCAGTGATTTTCTGTTCTCCTGCAAAAACAAGACCATTTATAATATCAGCAAACACATCATTATGATCCTCCAGTATTTTCTCTGTAATGTCCTTTTCTCCCATAAGCTTCTCCTTTTTGTTTTTCTGCACATTAGAAGCAGCATGGAAATTTTGATGTAAAACTGATATCTGTAAAATACAAGTCATATCATTTATCATACCGCTTCGTGCAGGTCTTCTATTTTGTTGGATTTTCCTGCCGAATGGCATTGGATGTGAATAAAGAATAATATCGAATCTTCGTTTATCTCAAATTTTGTTTCTGTTTTGTGATTATTATAACAGTTTATGTGATGCATGTCAATCTTTTTGTTTCTTCTTTTTCCGTATCCAATCAACCGCATGAAACATATACTGTAACCGTCTTTTATGTCTTTTCCTTCTGCCCGATATTACTTTCCGGTATCATGAAAAAGAACCTGCGAAAAATAGCGAACTTTTCCATCTTTTCCCCAGCAGATCATCCCTACTGCATCTGCCATTTCCTGAGCATCCACACAATATGCTGACATACAGGAATGATGCCTGTACGGACCGGCAGTCATGATCAAAAGATCACTTTTTCCGTCTTTTTTCATCTCTTCTGCCAGAGATTCTGTCAGCCTGTTGTGGACAAGTTTTGCTTTTTTATAATCCATATCATTGCTTTGCGTTGTCTGTAAGACAAGTGTTTTGTTGTAGGATAATGCTTTTTCTTTCATTTCTTCCACGCTTCCGCTTTCCGGTGGACAAGCAGGATTCCGATCATAATTTCCGCATCGATTCTCCTCGCAGAAAACGCGGTACTCCGGTTTGAAAACCAGATTTTTCGTGTCCATAACAGCTGCAGCTGAAAAACCGAGCTGTTTTGCTCTTTCTGTATAATTCATAGTTGTACATCCTTTCACAAATTTATCCTGTAATCGTTGCTATATTCCCATGCAGCAAAATCCTCAACAGAATCCACTTTTCTTAACTGTCGTTCCTGGATTCTTTCCTTCTGAAATATTCACTCTCTGTTTCATACAACGGTACAGCCTTTTGGGAATTTCTGTTTTTCTGTTATCACAGTCGAAAATTATTTTTCTTCCTCCGGATAGGTAAATCCCCAGGATTTTCGAAACTCTGTCATCATATCCATAACATCTTTTGTATAATCCAGATGCATACAGGATGGATCACCGTTTATTGCTTTTTCCATATCTGCCAGCTCGTATGCAAGTGCGTCTGCATTTTCACCGGCTTTGATCAGCTCTGTTTTTCCGCTGTCGGTATAAGTGATTTTTGCCTCCCAGGCTCTTGGATATTCCATCACCTCTATGTAGCCTTTCTCGCAGGAAACCATGCCACGTTTCGGCTGTTTCGAATGAAGAGAAAGCATAACGGCTGCCATCTGACCTTCCGCATTCGTCAATAATAATCCCGCCTGCTCATCTACTTTGGTCGGTGCCTGTTTCACCTGCGACAATAACTGATCCGGTTTCGAATCCATAAACCAGCGGATAAAAGAAAGTGCATAAACACCAATATCAAGCATCGCACCGCCGGCAAGATTGCGGTTGAAAAAGCGGTTGCTCATATTGTACTCTTTAAAACTGCCGAAATTCATCGTGATCAGATTCACTTTTCCAAGTGCCCCGCTCTCCAGAATTTTTCTGAGCTTTTTATAAATCGGCATATGGAAAATCGTCATTGCCTCCCCGACGATAACACCTTTTTCTTCTGCAAGTGCCAATGCTTCATTCAGTTCGTCGCTGTTGAGCGTGATTGATTTTTCCACCAGAATATGTTTGCCGTTTTCAATGGCCTTTTTCATAAAATTAAGATGCGTATTGTGCGGTGTTGTAATATAAATCACATCAACATCCGGGTCGGTGAACATTTCATTGTAATCCGCATAGACTTTGCCGATGCCATATTTTTCAGCAAAAATAACTGCTTTTTCATGGGTTCGATTGCCGACTGCATAAATATTCTTTCCATTCTTTTTCAGAGCAACTGCCATTTCATTTGCAATAACACCTGTACCAAGTACAGCCAAGTTTATGTTCTTCATAGATACCTCCACAATCCTTTCATGATCCTATTGCTTATTTTTTACAGTACAATGGTCCTAATACAATTAATATACCTTCCAGATGGAGAAATGTTAATACTGTCTACTACAATATATTTATGGTTAATATCCCTTACAGCCAGTAAGGAATTATCCATCTTGTTGCTTAAGCTGTATAATGATGGAGCAATTGGTATATCGTCCCTTTTCTTGGACATCGCGTCCGCAATTAAGACTGATAACCAGCTCCTCATTCGCAGCGTTCGTTTTATGCAGGTTGAATCGCCATAGGTGCATTCGTGTCACACCACAGTAGATTGAATAGGCAATGAGTAAAACTGGTACTTATCCATTGCAATAATCTTAAGGAGTGACAATTTATGAACGCAGTAGGTATCGATGTTTCAAAAGGTAAGAGTATGGTTGCTATCATGCGACCTTTCGGTGAAATTGTTTCCGCACCTTTCGAAATCAAACACACAGCCAGTGATATCAATTCACTTGTAGAACTCATCAACTCTGTTGAAGGTGAGTCCCGAATCGTGATGGAGCACACAGGACGTTATTATGAAGTCCTCGCTCATCAGCTTTCAGAGGCAAATCTTTTCGTCAGTGCCATTAACCCAAAACTTATCAAAGACTTTGATAATGATTCTCTTCGTAAAGTGAAATCTGATAAAGCAGATGCTGTTAAGATTGCCCGATATACTCTTGACAAATGGCAAAATCTTAAACAGTATAATGTTATGGATGAATTACGCAATCAGCTCAAAACCATGAACCGTCAGTTCGGCTTTTACATGAAGCACAAGACGGCTATGAAAAATAATCTTATCGGCATCCTTGACCAAACCTATCCTGGTGTTAATACTTACTTTGACAGTCCTGCACGCAGTGACGGCAGCCAGAAATGGGTTGATTTTGCATCTACATACTGGCATGTGGACTGTGTCCGTAAAATGTCCCTGAATGCCTTTATCGACCATTATCAAAACTGGTGCAAACGCAAGAAGTACAACTTCAGTCAGTCAAAAGCTGAAGAAATCTATGGAAAAGCAAAGGAACTTGTTCCTGTACTTCCAAAGGATGCCATTACAAAGCTTATTATCAAGCAGGCTGTAGACCAGCTTAATAGTGCCTCTACAACTGTTGAGTCACTACGCACTCTCATGAATGAAACTGCATCCAAACTCCCGGAATATCCTGTCGTTATGGCTATGAAAGGGGTTGGAACTTCACTTGGTCCTCAGTTGATGGCTGAGATCGGAGATGTTTCCCGTTTCACTCACAAAAGTGCTATTACTGCATTTGCCGGTGTAGATCCCGGTGTTAATGAATCTGGAACCTATGAACAAAAAAGTGTTCCTACCTCAAAACGAGGTTCCGCTGATCTAAGAAAGACTTTATTTCAGGTAATGGATGTCCTAATTAAAACGCATCCTCAAGATGATCCTGTTTATCAGTTCTTAGATAAGAAACGTGCTCAAGGCAAGCCTTACTATGTCTATATGACTGCAGGTGCCAACAAGTTTCTAAGAATCTACTACGGACGAGTGAAAGAATATCTTTCATCTCTTCCAGAATCTTAATTATCCACTAATATTTTCAGACCAGCACTGGTGTGGTGGTCTTATTTTGATACCTAATTTTCAACCTGTATAAAATTTTCAATGTTCTTCAATTTAGCCTTGACTTTTTATTTGCAGGCTTTGTTTTTTCAAACATATTTTTCTGGTCCATATGGTAGAATTTTTTATAATAATCAATGTTGAATGCTTTTCTTGCACGCTTCAGGATTTTATTTTTTTCTCTTAAACTCAAAGTGCAGGTTGGCAGGCATAAATTATAGATAAGTGATGCATAGCTCTCAACACTCCTCATTGCCATAACCTGCTGTTCTTCTTGTTCTGAGAAACTCAACGATTGCAAAAAATTTCTCGTAGCCTTCAATGTTTTCTGATAACACTCCAGCATGGCTGGCTGCCATCGGTATGCCGCAGAACCGATTCGGGCATCATAATGATATCCACAATTTTGCAGGAAATAGTAGGACTTTGCGTTTGTCAATACCTGCATAACAAACATATTATCTTCTGAATATGGCATTGTAATATCAAATCGAACAGCATCTGCTATTTTCCTCGAAAACAAATAAGAAAAACAGTTAACCGCTACACCTTCTTTTTGTTTTAACATATATTTTCTTAATTTCGATTTCGAAAGAACCCCCTCAACTGCGGGAATATTTTTCTGTAATGATACCTTTTTATCTGCCTTCCATATACCTTTTGTCATTCCATGATATATAATGTCCACTTTATGCTGCTCCATCGCATCCATACATTGCTCAAACATATCTGTTTCAATCCAGTCATCAGCATCCACAAAAGCAATGTAGTCTCCTTCGGCACAATTCATTCCTGCGTTTCGTGCACTGGAAACGCCCTGATTTTTCTGATGTATAACCTTTATCCTGGCATCTTTTTTCGCATAATCATCACATATTTTTTCGCTGCCATCGTTTGATCCATCATCTACCAATATTAACTCAAAATCAGTAAATGTCTGATCAAGAATACTTTTTATGCATTTTTCCAAATATTTTCCTGCCTGATAAACAGGTACTATGATACTTAGTTTCATTGTCTTTTTCTCCTGAAATCTGCCTGTTCCATCACTATACTATCATACTTTTCACAAAAGAAAAACAGCCATAACATTCAGAAACTGTTTTTCTGTATGCTATGGCATGCTTTTTACTGTGTTCCGCTAAAAACGAACGGTTATTTTTTTCTTGTAGGTGATCTTTACAGAAGGGGCTGTTGTTTTCATGCGTTTCTGCAATCTTTTCACCTGACTTTTTTTCATACTGCCTGTTACCTGGACACTTGTTTTTTTCTTGATTCCTTTAAATGCTGCCTTGCCAATAGTCGGTGCTTTCTTTCCTTTGAATGTGACAGAAGAAAGTTTTTTACATTTTTCAAATGCCTGTTTTCCGATTTTTTTCACATTGGATCCGATGACAACACTTTTCAGATTTTTGTCATTTCGAAAAGCTTTCTCTGCGATCGCTGTTACTTTAAAGGTAATGCCCTGAACCGTAATTGTGGACGGAATTGTTACTTTTCCTGATTTTTTCTGAATTCCGATCACTTCTGCGGTGCCGTTTTTGGCTGCCATTTTTGTGATTCGATATTTCAGGATACCTTTTGCGTCCTGACAGATACTGCCCTTTGTCAGCGTTACCGTATTTTGATCTTTGCTTGAATCCGGTTTCGGACTTGGTGTTGGATTCGGGGTCTGATCCGGTGTTGGGGTCGGATTTGGAGTCGGATTTGGATCTGGAGTCGGGTCTGGGTCTGGGTCCGGTGTTGGAGTCGGCGTTGGATCCGGGTCTGGATCTGGTTTCGGGTCTGGTTTCGGATCTGGTTTCGGATCGGTACCCGTTTCCCGTGTGAACTGCAGCCAGTTCAGATTCATGCCGCTTTCTTCAAAGTAGATGGCAAATGAATGTTCTCCGGCTTCCAGTGTGATCTCCTGGGCATCTGTAGTTGTCCAAACCTGCCATCCGCCTGTATTGACTGCACGGTATGTTGCAATTTTCTGATTATCGACATAAATGCTGAATGCTCCTGTTCCGTCATTCGAAGCAACACGTGCCGTAACGTTATAAGTACCGGCTGTCGTTACATTGATTTTATATTCTGTTAAACTGCCCTGGTTGCAATAGCCAAGGTTCTCTCCTCCGCCTTCATCTGATGTATCTTCTGCCCTGACATCTCCGGAGGAATTTAAAATATTTTTTGCTGCATAAAATCTGGTATCATCTTCTATTACGGTTACTTTCTGCGATGTATCCGGATCTGTTCCTGTACTTTCCCCGCCCAGGTTACGGTTCAGGAAATCGCATCTTTTTGTCATAAAATTTCTCAGGTATTCAATATTATCATCATAAGTAAGACCGGTATTTACAAAACTTTCACTGCTGTGATTCCATGGATTCTCCATCAGGTCACGCCACTGGATAAAGTTCATCGCTGCGGATGCACTTACTTCTGCTTTGTATGCATCCAGTGTTTTTATCTTTGTTGCTGTGTAGGCGGTGGACTCTCCCAGTATGTACTTGATCGCCGGCATGAATTCACTCTGCCATAATTCTTTTACTTTGTTCCACACTTCTTCGTGCTGCACAGCCTGTGCCATGACATTATATTTACTGCTGTTGTCGTACATTCTGGAAATTTTTGCCCACCACTGTGTCGGGTCAGTAAAGTCTGTGCCATTTCGGGAGGTGTAATTTCCAAGTGCCACATCAAAATCCCATACCGGTGCGGCATGAAGCTTTCCATCACCGGTCAGATCAGAGTCTTTATAGAGATAAAAGCTTGTGATACCGGAATCCAGGTTCATGGAAAATTCCTGGAGCAGGTACATACGTGCCAGTGATTCGATATCAATATAATCAGAAAGAGCATGACGCTCCCCTTTGCTGTCCGTTGTATAGCCATCTTTGGAATAAAGAGCATTTTCCATATTCTGATAAAATTCACTGATGTATTTGATCTGATTTTCCGATACACATTCCGGGCATTTCATAGTGACTGCCTGTCCGCCCGTTGTCACAAAACCACTTGTTTCATCTTTGTAACGCTCTCCAAGCTCAAGTTCAAGCAGATATCCGCCCGTGATATCTTCCGGATCGTTTGGAATATCTACCCATTTCTGTGTGCCTGCTTTATAATCATTTGTTCCTTTCTGCTCATATGTTTCCAGATCTGCATTATCATTTGCCTTACTTGTGGCCTCTTCCAGATCCGTAATGTTGACTCTCGTTTTTCCGATTTCGATTTTTTCTGTGATAAGATAAGATCCCATGTAATCGCCATTGATATAAAGATCGATGTTTCGGCTGTCCATGGTGAATGGAATCCCGGTCTCTTCTGCCAGATTGTACACGATCCGATTTCGAAGAAGAGAACGATCCGCATAATTAGCAAGCAGGCACCAGCCTTTTCCCTTGCCCATTCCAAGCAGATCTGACGAATTTTCCAGTTTGATATTATATGGTTTTTTCGCAAATCCCCAGGTGGAATTTCCACGACCTTTGATCTGCTTTAAGTTTCCGTCAAAATCTACGCTGCGGTCTGCTTTGACAAGTGCCATTGTACCTTTTTCTTTATTATCTTTGCTTGCATGAACCTTATCGAGCGTACCGGATGCTGTCTGGATAAACATTGCCGGAATCTCTGCCGATTTTACAATATTTACGCTAACACTTTTGCCTCCGGCGAGTGAGATCTGCAATTTGCTTGTTCCTGAGAGATCTGTAGAATCTCCGCAGTTTATTTTTTGTCCGCCGATCATAACATAACTGTCGGCATTTTCATTTCCGTCACTGTTTTCTGTGAAATGAAGCTGTACATTGCTTAAATCTGCTCCGGAAGGCATACAC
>NZ_JBKVNQ010000014.1:0-47168 GCF_046967715.1 Hominisplanchenecus sp. | reverse complement strand
AGGACAATGCTCATTTCATTAAAAACCCCCATATTTTTACCTATCTGCACAGGCAGCAATCGCTCAGAAGAACGCATAATTTGAGCTGTGTCACAGGGCAGATAAATGTCCTGAAACATAAACGGACCTGATTTGGTCAGGTCATAGTCCAAGCGTAAATTAGGACTCCTGGAACTTCGGAGATAATCTGAGGTTTCAGGGGTCTTTTTTGTTGCGGCAGTGAGAAACTATGCAAAAATCGACAAAATAGCCCCTTCTGGTTGGAAAAAAGGAAAAAGCTTGTGCTATAATAGGAAAAACAGCTTGTAAATGTAATGCCAGAATTTCCAAAGCAGGGAGATTCTGGCATTTAAAGACAAGGCAGGAATTGCAGATGGAGTTTGACATCCTTGGATTGATAACATACAATAAGAAAATGTGTAACGATTTATGCCAAAAATATATAGGTTTTGACAGGCAATTATACATGACGTAAAATCAAAAGATAAGGATAAATAGATATGGCACAGGTATCGTTTCAGGATGCAGGCGGCAGACTGTATAGTGAAATGCAGAAATGTATAATTTATATACAGAATCATCCGGATCAGGATATTACCATGGAAGATCTGGCAGGAAGAATGGCATATGCTCCGATACAGCTTTCTTACCTGTTTGATCTGTTTTTTGAAAAAAGTTTAGAAGAATGGGATATAGAGAAGATCAGAGCCTATCAGGGAAAAGGCAAAATACCATATGAACGAGTCATAGATAAGGAAAATACAGAAATTTGTTTTGTTCGAAGAAGAGAACAGAAAATAGTGGCAGAGTCCATCCTGTCCGAAACAGAAAAATCCCAAAAAGGTTCCTTTTTAGAGACAGCCATGGAAAAGGTTGAAGAACATGCCAAAGACAACTGGAGAAAGAGAACCAGTACAGAAGAGAGAATGCTGTTCTGGTGGCATGACAGTGAATATTGGTTTCACTTTCTTTCGGGAAGAGAGCAGTCAAAGAACGAAGGAAAAGAAAGAGGGGAAAGAGAAACATTTGAAGTGGTACTGGAGGCTTCGGATTATGCTGTATTTACCTGGAAAGAAAATTTCACAGGAAGAGCGGCAGAAAGCATGCTGAAAATGGTACTGAAATATGCCCTGTGTGACTGGGAAACAGAAAATCAGATATGGTATGACCAGAATAAAATTTATTTTATTTCGTATGAAAATGGAAAATATTATGTTTATATGCCTCTGCAAAAGAGGATACAGGAAAACTATAAGATAAAATCTACAAAACAGGAAAGAAAAATATATGGTCTGAATGAATGGATCGATTATATAGATGAACATATTAAGGAGGAACTGACGGCCAAAAATCTTGCGACCGTATTTGGGTATTCCGAACGTCATTTTCGCAATGTGTTTCAGATTTATTATGATATAAAATTAAATGATTATATACGCAGACGAAAATTATATTTTGCAGCACAGGAACTGAAAAAAGGGAAAAAACCGGAGACAGTGGCCAGACAGTATGCATTTAAAAGCAGCAGCAGATTCAGCAGAGCTTTTCATGAAGAATATGGTATGACGCCGGAAAAATATTATAAGGAAGAATTTCGAAATGAAGAGTGGATTCGCTACATAGATGAGCATATGAAAGAAGAGCTGACCGCAGAGCAGCTTGCAAAAGAGTTTCATTATTCAAAGGATCATTTTCGCAAGGAGTTTCAGGATGTCTTTGGAATGGGACCGATCACTTATATCACACAGCGAAAAGTACAGTTTGCTGCAAAAGCACTCAGAGAAGGAAAACTACCGGCGGAAGTTGGAAAAGAATATGGGTTCTGTTCGAGAAACGGGTTTGACAAAGCATTTCGCAGAGTGTTTTATACAAGTCCGGCGAAATACGCCAGAGCAGGAGCAAAGGTTGTCAATCTGGACCGCTATTATTCTGAATATAAAGATAAAATCAAAATTTCATATATAGATATGGATGAGATCAAGATGGCCGGATGGACCATCATTGCCAATCGGCGGGAGGCAGATATTCCGGCACAGCTGGCATTCTGGCTGGATGAGCATTCTCCGCAGTACCGGAAACTGAATGCATTGACAGGAGAAGAAAAAGGAAGAGATAAGATTGCATTGTGGTATCAGGAAAAGGAAAATATTGAATATATTCTGGGACCGATCGTAGAGTCCTTTGACAATCTTCCGGAAGATGCTTTTCAGGTAACGATCGCAGCCGGAAGATATGCTGTTTTTGAGTCAGATCAGGAGAACGATATGGAAAATCTTCCGGAGACGGTGCGTATGTTTGCAAGATGTGTGCTGTATGGCTGGATTCGGGAACACAGAGATGAGCTGTCTTTGCAGAGGCTTACCTTTGAACGGTATACCAGTCAGAAAATGTATCTTTATATTCCGGTCAGTGAAAAAGGGACCGGAGGAAACGAAAGAAAGGATGAGAAAAACTTTGAGAAACAGAGTGAAAAATAAAAAAAGAAGAATAGCTTATATACTTGTGGCTGCGGTACTGCTCTCTTCTTCTCTTGGTGTTTCTTATGCAAAGACAGATGAGATATGCCAGCAGGCAGAAACAGAAAACGAAAAGCAAAGCGAATCGCAGAAGGAAAGTGAATCTCAGAAAGAGACAGAAAGCGAAAAGCAGAGTGAATCACAGAAAGAAACAGAGAGCGAAAAGCAAACCGAATCGCAGAAAGAAACGGAGAGCGAAAAGCAAAGCGAATCCCAGAAAGAAACGGAAAGCGAAAAGCAGAGCGAGTCACAAAAAGAAACGGAGAGTGAGAAGCAAAGCGAATCCCAGAAAGAGTCTGAATCCGAAAAAGAGACAGAAACGAATCCAGGTGGGGAGAATCTTCCGGCGGAGCGAAGTACGGTGCTTTCTTCTGTGAGAAATTATCTTCTGACAAAAGATGCCAATCCGGATTTCAGCAGTATCTGGAATGTGATCGGACTGCAAAGAAGCGGATTATATGTTCCATGGTCTTATACAGCAACTTTTTATCAGAATGTGTATGCTTATTGTGAACAGAAAAACTGGAAACTTACGAGAACAAAATATTCTGACTATTCAAAGCTGATCATGGCACTGACTTCCATCGGCATCGATGCACAGAATGTCGGAGGACACAATTTATTCGACTATCTTTCAGACTATGAGAATGTCCGTATGCAGGGAATCAATGGACCAATCTGGGCACTGATCGCACTGAACTGCCATCCGTCTTATTCTATTCCAAAGAACAAAGATGCGGCGGTGCAGAATACGGAAGAAATGCTGCTTCAGGCAGTTCTGGGGGCACAGTGTGAGGATGGCGGATGGAATCTGGCAGGTGGTCAGGGAGATGCTGACATGACCGGTATGGCATTGCAGGCACTTTCCTTTTATTATGCAAAACGCACAGATGTAAATGCTGCGGTTGAAAGAGGACTTGCGTGGATTTCGAAAAATCAGCTGGAAAGCGGCGGGTTTGGCACGCAGGGAGTTGAGACTTCCGAGAGTGTGGCACAGATTCTGGTGGCACTTTCCGGACTCGGAATTGACGGAAGCAAGGATGCACGTTTTCTGAAAAACGGGAAAAGTCCGCTTTATGGATTATTCCAATACTATCTTCCGGAAGGCGGATTTATGCATGTTGCGGCAAATGCCGGAAACAATGGCGGCGGTATCGGCGGTATGCTTGACGGTATGGCGACGGAGCAAGGCTTTTATGCGACGGTTGCATACCAACGTTTGCTGGACGGACGCAGTTTTATTTATGATATGCACGATATAGAGCTGACACCTGGCAAAAAGGTGGAGACATCCCAGAATGGCGGGACAGACGAAACAAAAAAACAGGAAGAAACCGAAAAGAAAAACAATAATAAAAAAGATCACAAAACAGATCACAAGAAAAAAGACGATAAGAAAAATAAGAACAGTAAAAAAGAGACGGAAAAAAAGAATACGGAGAGTGAAAAGAAGCAGACAGGCTCTCCAAATGCTGCAAAAAGACCGTCCGGACAGACAAAAACACTTCCGTCTGTAAAGAAAACAAGCACATCCACGGAAAAAAGCAGCAGCACAGTCAAAAAGAAAAAAGCAACAACAAAAAAGAAAAAGAACAAAAAAGAGAGCGAAGATTCCGGATGGAGTTTTGACGGAGAAGACTATGTGCCGGAGCTGACAGCAGACGGCAAAGCAGAAGCAGAGACTGTGACACAGTCTGCGGAGAATGATCCGAAAACACAGGTTAGAACAATGGCACCGGCAGTATTGTCCGGAGCAGCACTTGTCATTGTTTTGGAGGCACTGGCATTTGGAATCTATCGCAAAAAGAAAGGAAGAAGACTAAGATGAAGACAAAGAAAAATATAAAAAGTATAGCAGCACTTTTTCTGTGTGTGATCCTGATGCTGACGGCAGGATGTGCAAAAGGAACAGAAAAGGGGCAGAGTGCAGGAACAACTTCAGGTAAAGCACTGGCTGAGATGAATGATATCCCGGCCGATGGCATCATCACAAAAGAGCAGTTCCAGAGCGTGGCCGGCAAAGAGCAGAAGATTCAGTTTAAAGGAACAACTGAAGATGGAATAACCTATGTCTGGACTTATGACTGTGCCAAAATCCAGAATCCGGAAGATCAGAATCTGAAGATAGATTTTACACAGGAAAATTTAGAGGAGATCAAGAAACAGGCAAACGATGCAAACGATGCCCTGCAGATGGCGATGCACGGCAAAGGAGTGATCTGTGTGCCGACACTGGAAGTGACTCTGCCGCAGAGCTGGGAATCCAATGCCGCTTATCTTGTCAAAGAACAGGACGGCAAGCTGGCCAAAATGAGTGACGTAACGGTGACAAATGACAAAGAAAGTACGACACTTGTGATGACGGTAACTTCTCTTGACGGAGACTGCTATGTGATCGGCGGTGTCACGGAAGAGCAGAATAAAGGAGCAGATGCAGCAAATCAGAGTTCCAAAAAGAAAGACGGAAAAGAGCAGAGCCAGGAAACACAGGAAGAATCAGAAAATGGTACAGACAGTGCGGATGCCGATGTAAGTGAAAATGCAGCCGATGAAAATGGTGAAAATCCGGCGGAAGAAAACAACGATGCCGGTCAGGATGCCGGAAATGATAAAAAAGAAAACGGACAGAAAGCAGATGCCAAGGATCCGGGCGGCGATGCAGCTGATCAGGAAGATACTGCATCAGCTTCCAATACCTGTACGATTTCCATCAGCTGTGCAACGATTTTGGACAATATGGACAATTTAAAGAGCAGCAAGGCAGAGTTTGTTCCGTCCGATGGCTGGATTTTGGCACCGACGGAAGTAGAATTTACCGAAGGCGAATCTGTGCATGATGTACTGCAGCGTGTCTGCAAAGAAGCGGGTATCCAGATGGAATCCAGCTTCACACCGGCCTATAATTCTGCTTATGTAGAAGGCATCAACAATCTGTATGAATTTGACTGCGGAGAACTTTCCGGATGGATGTTCAGCGTCAATGGCTGGTATCCAAACTACGGATGCAGCAAATATACCGTAAATGCAGGTGATGAGATCTGCTGGGTATATACCTGCGATCTCGGAAAAGATGTAGGCGATAATTCTATGTATTAGAGGGCAGATGCCGGAGGTAAATATGAAAGATACATTTTCTACATACCATCCGCTTCTGAACATGCTTTATTTTGTCGGAGTGATCGGAGTGACAGTATTTGTTGTTCATCCGGTCATTCTGGCAATTTCGCTGTTTGGAGGAATTGCATATTCCGTTTTGCTGAAAGGATGGAAAAAAACAGTTAAATTTAATTTGATCTTTTCGATACCGATGATGCTGATCGTGGCACTGATGAATCCGATGTTCAATCACTATGGTGTGACGATCATCGGTTATCTGCACAATGGCAATCCGTTTACACTGGAGAGCTGTGTGTATGGTCTGGTGATGGCGATGATGCTGGTGTGTACGATGATCTGGTTTTCCTGTTATACGATCGTAATGACATCGGACAAGTTTATCTATCTGTTCGGAAAGATCATACCGGCACTGTCCCTGGTGCTTTCGATGTGTCTGCGTTTTGTCCCGAAATTTATCAGAGAGGCAGGTGTGATATCAGATGGTCAGAAATGCATCGGACGAAGTACCGAAAACGGCAGTCTGGTAAAGCGTGCGAAACATGGGATCACGATATTTTCCATTCTGGTAACCTGGGCACTGGAAAATGCGATCGAGACTTCAGATTCTATGAAATGCCGCGGTTACGGTGAAAAAGGAAGAACGGCATTTTCTCTGTATCGATTTGATAAACGTGATATTCTCTGCCTTTTGTTTATGGGAGCAAGTTTCGCACTGACTCTGTTTGGATTTTCAAAAGGCTATACGTTCTGTCAGTATAACCCGAAAATTATTGTAAAGGGAATTCCTCTGACAGCAGGAAGCCTGCTGGTATATCTGGCATTTTTGCTGTTCTCCGTGCTTCCGGTGGTGCTGGAACTCTGGGATCGATATCAGTGGAAACAGAGACGTAAACAGGTAGAAAAAGCAGAGCAGGCCAATTATCGCCTGTGGGAAGTACAGGATTAGAAAAAGGAGATAGGCGATGTCAGAATCGATGGGAAAAGAAACGAAACAAAACAGCAGCAAAAGTGATAAGAAGAATATTAATCATATTGATAATAGTATAGAAAGCCAGACAGGTAGACCAGGTTCGATCCTGGAGATCAAAGATCTCTGTTTTGCTTATCCGGAAGAAGAAAAAAGAGCACTGAACCACATTTCCTTTCAGATAAAAGAAGGAGAATTTCTGGTGCTGTGCGGCAAGAGCGGATGCGGAAAAAGTACGCTGTTAAAACATATGAAGACACCGCTGACACCGCACGGAAAACGAAAAGGAGAAATTCTTTTTGACGGAAAAAATCTGCATGAGATGACAGGCAGGGAACAGAGTCAGAGAATCGGTTACGTTCTGCAAAACCCGGACAATCAGATCGTGACAGACAAAGTGTGGCATGAGCTGGCATTTGGACTGGAGAGTCTTGGATACAAAAGTGCAGAGATCCGTATCCGTGTGGCAGAAATGGCAAGTTATTTTGGAATCCAGGACTGGTTTTATAAAAATGTGGCAGAATTATCAGGCGGTCAGAAACAGCTTCTGAATCTGGCTTCCATTATGGCTATGCATCCGGATATTCTGATTCTGGATGAGCCGACTTCACAGCTCGATCCGATCGCTGCGTCCGATTTCCTGGGAACAGTAAAGAAGATCAACCGAGATCTCGGTACAACGATCCTGTTGACAGAGCACCGCCTGGAAGAAGTATTTCCGGCAGCAGACCGTGTTGTCGTGATGGAGGGCGGAGAAGTACTGTGCATGGGAACACCGGAAGAGATCGGGGAAGAATTAAAAAAACAGAACCACGAAATGTTTCTGGCAATGCCGGTTCCGATGCAGATTTATGCAAAAGTAAATTCCGGAAAGCATATGGAGTGTCCGATTACAGTCCGGGACGGAAGAAACTGGCTGAATGCGATCTGCAAAGAAAAACAGATCCGGCCGCAGGAGGCAGAATTTTTCGGAAAAGATGCGAAAGAAAAGTTGGCGAAAGAAGAAATCATTCTGGAGGCGAAAGATATCTGGTTCCGTTATGACAAAGACCAGCCGGATGTTGTAAAAGGACTCAATCTCTCACTGAAGCGAGGAGAGTTTTTTGCATTGCTCGGAGGAAATGGAACCGGAAAATCAACGACGCTTTCGATCATCAGCCGGCTTCGAAAGCCATACCGCGGAAAAGTGCTGCTGGAAGGAAAAGATATCCGCCGTTACAGTGAAAAGGAACTGTTTCGTGGCTTTTTGGGGGTTCTGCCGCAGAATCCGCAGTCTCTGTTTGTAAAAAAGACGGTGGAGCTGGAACTGTTCGAGATGGTGGGCGGAACAAAAGAAAAGAAAAATGAAGAGTATCACCTTGCCATGGAAAAATGCAAGGCAGTGGAAGGAATCGTCAAAGTAACGCATTTAGAAGGACTGCTGCACCGTCATCCATATGATTTAAGCGGCGGGGAACAGCAGAGACTGGCACTTGCGAAAATTCTGCTGCTGCGCCCGAAACTTCTTCTGATGGACGAACCGACCAAAGGCCTGGACAGTTATTTTAAGAAAGAGTTTGCAGAAATTTTGGATCTTCTGAAAAAGCAGGGTGTAACGATCTTTATGATCTCGCATGATATCGAGTTCTGTGCATCTTATGCGGACCGCTGCGGTCTGTTCTTTGACGGAAATATTGCGGCGAGCGGTACACCAAAATCTTTCTTTGCCGGAAATAACTTCTATACGACAGCGGCAAACAGGATGGCACGTAAATATTTTCCGATGGCAGTGACGGCAGCAGATGTTGCGGAAGCTCTTTTGGATGACAGCAGGTGTGTGTGATATGCAAAAAAAGATGAAAAATGAGAAGATACAGGGAGTGCAGGCCGGGAATATGGAAAGAGAACAGGAAACAAAAGAATTTCTGAAGCAGTTTTATGAATCGCCGGAAGCAGAGGAAGATACGATCGCAGCGAAGCTGAAACGCACCTTCGTGCCAAAAGGCAAAAAGACAAAAGCAATCGCAGATTTTGCCAAAGATCTGATGGGCGAAGGCGGAGCCGGTGATGTTGTGATCGATGATGATATGTTTGAGGCAGACACCGAAGGCTATAAACAACAGGAAAAGAAACGCCTGTCAAAACGGACCAGAGTCAGTCTGTTTTTGCTTCTGGTGGCAATCCCTCTTACCATTGCAGCCGGATTCTGGCTGACAGATCAAAGTGCACTGGCAGACTGGATCGATCGAGTGTTTGGTCCGAGAAAATATTATCTGATCAGCCTGGTGATCGTGCTTTATGCATTGCTGCCGTTTTTTATGGCATTTGAAGGAAGAAAACCGGAAGTCAGAGAACTGGTTGTGCTGGCAACCATGATCGCACTGGCCACTGCCGGAAGAGCGGCTTTCTTTATGACGCCGAGCTTTAAGCCGATCATCGCGATCGTGATCATATCGGCAATCGCCTTTGGAGCAGAGGCTGGCTTTTTGGTTGGATCGATGACCATGCTGGTCAGCAACTTCCTGTTCGGTCAGGGCCCATGGACGCCATGGCAGATGTTTGCCATGGGATTTATCGGATTTTTATCCGGTATCCTCTACCGACTGCGGATACTGCCGACAAAACGGCTGCAGCTGTCCGTATATGGCTTTCTGGTCACCTTTATGATCTACGGCGGGATCATGAACCCGGCGGCACTGTTTATGAGCGTATATCAATTCAGCTGGAGCGGACTGCTTGCGATCTATATCTCCGGTGTTCCGGTCGATCTGGTGCATGCAAGCTCAACCTTCTTGTTTTTGTGGATCGGGGCGAAGCCGTTGCTGGAGAAACTGCAGAGGATCAAGGTGAAGTATGGGTTGCTGTAGGAAAATCGAAAAACTCGCAATGGGAGCTTTACTACCATGTTTTACAGTTCTGAAAAAGTGTCAAAAAAATGTACAAATTCCATAATTTGCTAAAAAAACACACAAATCTGCAAAAATGTACAAAAAATGCACAAATTCGACAAGTTGTCTATTTTGAAAATTCATCCTGAGCGATACAATGGTGCAAAGGTTGAAAGAAAAATAAAAAGAACCTTGCAGAAAGCTTATATGGATGGAGGAAAAATGTATGTCATTTGCAGATTTTAAAGACAACACCATGAGAGCCGTTGTATCAAAAACGA
This sequence comes from Hominisplanchenecus sp., assembly GCF_046967715.1. Taxonomy (NCBI): domain Bacteria; kingdom Bacillati; phylum Bacillota; class Clostridia; order Lachnospirales; family Lachnospiraceae; genus Hominisplanchenecus; species Hominisplanchenecus sp. The sequence goes on along the minus strand of NZ_JBKVNQ010000014.1, from coordinate 37,420 downwards.
TTGATGGTGTATTGAAATACGTGAATAAACATGATGATCGAACAGAGGCATTACTCAAACTGACTGATCTTTCGGAAAAGCTGATGGGCGATAAATTTGAGAAAAAAGTATTTGACGGAGCAAGAAATCTGATCCATAATCCAGATGCAAAATGGATGAAATACACAAACAAAGTGCTTGATGAGATTGACCCGCATGTAGCGAAAATGCATGCCCTGAACCTTGGATATCAGGCAGGTTTTTATGGTTATTCCAAAACCTGTGAATTCGAGAAGGAACATGGATACCGCATCCCGTGGATTATTTTGATGGATCCGACCTCTGCCTGTAATATGCACTGTACCGGATGCTGGGCAGCGGAATATGGTCATCGCATGAGCCTTTCTTACGAAGATCTGGACAGCATCGTTACGCAGGGGGAAAAGCTGGGTATCTATTTTTACATGATGACAGGCGGGGAGCCGCTGATGAGGAAAAAAGATATCGTGAAACTGGCAGAGAAGCATAATAAGTGTATGTTCTATGCATTTACAAACGGAACGCTGATTGATGAGGAATTCTGTAAGGATATGCAGAGACTTGGAAATATTTCTCTGGCACTGAGCGTGGAAGGATTTGAGGAAGTCAACGATTCCAGACGCGGAAGCGGATGTTTTGAGAAAGTTATGCATGCAATGGATCTGCTCAAAGAGCATGGACTGATCTTTGGTACTTCTATCTGCTACACATCAAAGAACTACAAGACCGTTACCAGCGATGAATTCCTGGATATGCTGATTGACAAAGGTGTTCGCTATGCATGGTATTTCCATTATATGCCGGTCGGAAATGAAGCAGCAACAGATCTGCTTCTGACACCGGAGCAGAGAGAATATATGTACCACAGAATCCGTGAGATCCGAGGATTTGAAGGAGGCAAGCCAATCTTTGTATTTGACTTCCAGAATGACGGTGAGTTTGTCGGCGGATGTATCGCTGGCGGAAGATTCTACTGTCACATCAATCCAAACGGTGACGTAGAACCTTGCGTATTTATCCATTATTCCAATGCAAATATCCATGACAAACCGCTTCTGGAATGCTTAAGCCAGCCGCTGTTTCGTGCTTATCAGATGGGCCAGCCGTTTAATGAAAATGATCTGCGTCCATGTCCGATGCTGGAGAATCCGGAAGCACTGCAGAAGATCGTCCATGCAACCGATGCAAAGAGCACCGATATGCAGAGTCCGGAAACGGTAGAGAGCTTATGCGGAAAATGTGAAGCTTACGCAAAATGCTGGGCACCGGAAGCAGAAAAATTAAAAGAAGCAAATCCAAAGCAGATCACCAGAGAAAAAGGTACACTGCCGGAAGTATAAAAAAACAGAAGTTGATATATCAGAAAAAAGGATCGTCAGAAGCAGCTTCATTCAAACTTCCGTCCTCCTGTCCAGCAAGTGTACATAAAATTTCCAAAAATGAAGATAATGATTACTGTTCATAAAAGCCTGAATCAGGTTTGAGGTGACAAATATCATGTATGACAGGAGGAACTTATGGAGACAGAGATCAAAATGTTGAGTGACATTCACAAAAATGCAGACATGGGACAGGATACACTGCGTCATATTCTGGATGCGACAAAGGATGCGGAATTTTCGAAAACGGTCAGCAGGCAGATGCAGGAATATGAAAAAGCATTTCAGGTCAGTGGACAGATGCTGAAAGCACGCAATGCACCGGAAGAACAAAAAGAAGCTCCGATGATCTCCAAATGGATGGCTCACATGAATATCAACAGGAAAAGTATGCAGGATATGCAGACTTCAAAACTTGCGGAAATGCTGATCCAGGGCAGCACCATGGGCGTTACCAGCCTGACAAGACAGATCCGTGACTATGATGGAGAGGATACAGAAGTGCTGGATTTTGCAAAAAAACAGTTGAAGCGGGAAGAGAAAAATATTGATAAATTAAAAAAATTTTTGTAAAAACGTTGCAAAAGCCTCTTTACGTGTATGCCATTATGGTATATACTATGTTCTACATGTTGTTTGATGAAAAAACAAAATTTAGATAGATACACAACATATAGTAGGAGGAGACTTGGTGATGTACGTCATAAAGAAAGATGGAACACGGGAAGAATTCAATGTAGATAAGATCATAGCGGCAGTCAACAAATCAGCAGCCCGCATTTTGTATGAGTTTTCGACAGATGAGATCGCATTTATCTGTCAGTTTGCATATGACCGGGCGGAGTCCCTTAAAAAAGACGGGATCACGATCCAGGAGATGCACAACATTGTCGAAGGTGCTCTCGAGAGAGTCAATCCGGCAGTAGCCAAAAGCTATCGTGATTACCGCAACTACAAGCTGGATTTTATCCATATGATGGATGAGGTCTACACAAAGAGCCAGTCGATCCGTTACATCGGAGACAAGAGCAATGCCAACACGGACAGTGCCCTGGTAGCGACAAAGCGAAGCCTGATCTTTAACGAGCTGAATAAAGAGCTGTACCGCAAATTTTTTATGACACGTGATGAGCTTCAGGCGTGCAAAGACGGCTATATTTATATTCATGATCAGTCTGCGAGACTGGATACCATGAACTGCTGTCTGTTTGATGTGGCAGCTGTTCTGACTGGCGGATTTGAGATGGGAAATGTCTGGTACAACGAGCCGAAGACACTGGATACCGCCTTTGATGTGATCGGTGATATTATTTTGAGTACAGCGGCACAGCAGTACGGCGGATTTACCGTGCCGGAGATGGACAAGGTGCTTGCTCCGTATGCCGAGAAGAGCTACAAGAAATATAAAGAAGAATTTATCAAATATGCAGATCCGTTATGGAACGGCGTGGAAGAACGTGCCGAAGAATATGCGATCAACAAAGTGAGACGTGATTTTGATCAGGGATGGCAGGGTATTGAGTATAAGTTAAATACCGTCGGTTCCTCCAGAGGCGATTATCCGTTTGTGACCGTAACGATCGGACTTGGAACACAGCGTTTTGAAAAAATGTGCAACATTTCGCTTCTGAACGTCCATAAGGGCGGACAGGGAAGACCGGGCAACAAGAAACCGGTGCTGTTCCCGAAAATTGTCTTTCTTTATGACGAGAAACTGCACGGTGTAGGCGGAGAATGTGAAGATGTCTTTGAGGCCGGCGTGGCATGTTCTGCAAAGACCATGTATCCGGACTGGCTTTCCATGACCGGAAAAGGCTATATTTCCAGCATGTACAAACAGTACAAAAAAGTGATCAGCCCGATGGGATGCCGTGCATTCTTAAGTCCGTGGTACGAAAGAGGCGGTATGTATCCGGCAGACGACAAAGATGTGCCAGTATTTACCGGACGCTTCAACATCGGTGCTGTCAGCCTGCATCTCCCGATGATCCTTGCCAAAGCAAGATCCGAGAGCCGTGATTTTTACGAAGTGCTGGACTATTATCTGGAAATGATCCGCAATCTGCACAAACGTACTTACGAGTATCTGGGAGCGATGAAAGCATCCACAAACCCGCTGGCTTACTGCGAAGGCGGATTCTACGGCGGACATCTGAAACCGAACGAACGCATCAAAAAGCTGCTAAAGCCGATGACGGCATCCTTTGGTATCACCGCCCTGAATGAACTGCAGGAACTCTATAACGGAAAATCTATCACCGAAGACGGTGAGTTTGCTCTGGAAGTACTGGAATATATCAACAAGAAAGTTTCTGAATTCAAAGAAGAAGACGGCTGGCTGTATGCGATCTATGGCACACCGGCAGAGAGCCTGTGCGGACTTCAGGTCGAGCAGTTCCGCAAGAAATACGGCATCGTGGAGAATGTATCCGACCGTCCATACGTCAGCAACAGCTTCCACTGCCATGTAACCGAAGATATTACACCGATCGAAAAACAGGATCTGGAAGGTCGTTTCTGGGAACTGTGCAACGGAGGCAAGATCCAGTATGTACGTTATCCGATCGATTACAACGTACAGGCGATCAAGAGCCTGATCCGCCGTGCGATGGATCTGGGCTACTACGAAGGAGTCAACCTTTCTCTGGCCTACTGCGATGACTGCGGTCATCAGGAACTGGAGATGGATGTTTGCCCGAAATGCGGTTCCAAGAACCTCACGAAGATCGACCGTATGAATGGATATCTGTCCTACAGCCGCGTGCATGGCGATACCAGACTGAACGAGGCAAAGATGGCAGAGATCGCAGAACGTAAGAGTATGTAAAAATTAAGAAACAAAGATATGGATGAAAGATAGAAAAATCAAAAGATATCAATATAGGATATTGATAAAAATATAATAGAAGAGATAAATAAGACGCCATAATCGTCCGAAAACAATCCTCTGACACGCTGCGTTTCCTGTTCGGTTCGCTCGCCGGTTAGCCGCCCTTCGCCTAAACTCGCAGCTTCGCTGCTCAAACAGCGGCTCCCCTGGGCGGCAGCATCGCAAACCTCACGACGGAATCCTTGCTACCGTCAGAGCGATTTGTTTTCGGATGATTATGGCTGTTTTTATACCTGCTTAAAATTTCTGAAAATTTAAAGAGAAATATCGTAGTAAAAAATGATAGATGATTTGAATGAGAAAAATATTGAAAATATTATCAAAATATAATAAAATTCAGATATAAATAAACGCTGTGAAAGAAGATATTATCAGAGGTTAAGGTCAAAAGATGCCATATGAATTGTTTCATAGTGTTTGTATATTAAATTATATCATATATAGTGCGGCTTTCATTTTTGTAAGCGAAGAGCTGTAATTTGCATCAGTGACGAGATTTAAGGTTGGATTTCAGGAGGTGAGCGAATGAAAAAAGATAGAATTGTAGAAATTACAGGTCTGGCGATTTTGCTGATTCAGAGACTATACGGGAAAGACTATAAAAATGTGGTTATAACGTTCTATTTACTGTTTGTTATAGCGATTTTAGACCGTGAAATTACAGAAGAGAATATATTTGAGCTGGCTGTATGGACAATGGCTGAACTGGCAGTTGGAATTGCCATAGCGATATATCAGGAGATTATTTCAGTGATTGTAATGCTTCTAATCATGGGATTTTTTGTTTTACCGATGCTTGTCAAATTGTTTCGATTTTGGCAAGCAAAGAAGAACAAAACATAGTATTTTTAATAAAAGCAGAATGATCATAGAAAAGTATAATGTCTGGTGCGTATGGTGAGAGGAATTGTAGCGGAAGCAGTGAGAAGGTAGTTGTAGTGGAAATAATGGAAGTAGTGGTTTTTATATGCCGGACAGAAAAAAGTCAGGGTATTGTGACGGTAGCAAGTTTCCGTTGTGAGATTTGTGCCTAGTTTCCGCCGCCGAGCGGTGTCTGAGCCTCGAAGAGGCGAGTTCCAGCGAACGGCGGATCATAGACGGCACAAATCGAACAGGAAACGATGCGTGTCACAAGCCCTGACTTTTTACGTCCGGCATCTTACTCCTCTCCATTGAAGCAGTAGGTGCAGATATCACACGGTTTGATCCCGATTGACTTGATCAGGTCATCGAGTCTGTGATAACGCAGGCTGGTGAAATTCTGGATGCGGCAGATTTCATCGAGCATTGCCTGATAACGTTCGCTGTTCGGGTCTGCATATTCTTCCAGATATTTTTCTGCATCTTTTCCTTCGCGTTCCAGGATCACTCTTCTGGTGATCAGATCCAGCTCGGATTTGGAACGGGAGAAGTTCAGGAATTTACATCCGTAGAGCAGCGGAGGGCACGCCGGTCTGACGTGGACTTCTTTGGCTCCGCTCTGATACAGGAACTCGGTTGTCTCACGAAGCTGTGTACCGCGGACGATGGAGTCGTCGATCAGAAGCAGCTTTTTGTTTTTGATCAGGGCATGTACCGGGATCAGCTTCATGCGGGCGATCAGTTCTCTCTGACGCTGGTCTGTCGGCATAAAGGAACGCGGCCAGGTCGGTGTATATTTAATGAAAGGACGGGCGAACGGAACGCCGGATTCATTGGCATATCCGATAGCGTGTGCAATACCGGAGTCTGGGACACCGGCTACGATATCCGGATCTACTTTTCCTTTATCTCGTTTTGCCAGCAGTGCACCGCAGTTATAACGCATTTCTTCTACGTTTACGCCTTCGTAACTGGAAGTCGGATAACCATAGTAAACCCACAGGAAAGAACAGATTTTCATTTTCTTGCGAGGCGGAACGAGTGTTTCCACACTCTCCGGGGTGATGTATACAATCTCGCCGGGACCTAATTCTTTTACATCTGTGTAGCCAAGGTTAATGTAAGAAAAATTCTCGAAAGCCGCACAATAGGCACCTTCACGGTGTCCGATGACAAGTGGAGTTCTTCCGTAGATATCTCTGGCAGCATAAATGCCGTCTTTTGTCATGATCAGCAGTGTCAGGGAACCGTCAATGGCTTCCTGGGCATAGCGGATACCGTTCTCAAAGCTGTCCTGCTTGCAGATCAGTGCGGCAACGAGTTCCGTGGCATTGATCTGACCGCCGCTCATCTCCTGAAAATGTGAATGACCGTTTTCGTAAATCTTATTCAGAAGTTCGTCCGCATTGTTGATTTTTCCGACCGTTGTGATCGCAAAACTTCCAAGATGTGACTGGATCAGAAGCGGCTGCGGTTCGTAGTCAGAAATACAGCCAATGCCGAGATTTCCGGTCAGTTCTTCTACATCGCGTTCAAATTTTGTACGGAACGGGGAATTTTCGATGTTGTGGATCGAGCGGCAGAAACCGTCCGCCCCATGTGTAGCCATACCGCCGCGGCGTGTTCCTAAGTGAGAATGATAATCCACTCCGTAGAACAAGTCCATGATACAATCTGTTTTTGAAGCAACTCCAAATAGTCCTCCCATTATTGAATCTCCTTTGTCTGAGTCTGTCCGTTCAGAATCCCGAAATACGGGAAAATATTCCAAACAGCGTATTATATAATGTCATGATGCCGGAAGCAACAAAACGGATTCAAGAATGCCTTTGACATTCTTGCTGTGGCTTGCGGGCATCACGTAGAGTGTAACATAAAAAAATTCGGGTGTCAAAACACCCGAAAAATTTATTCCATTGTGCCTTTACGGTAAGCCTGAAGCAGCATTTTCAATCCTTTAATATCTTCCAGAATCTTTTTTCCGGTGTCGGTATTACGTACCATCAGCCGTTCTCGCTCCGTTTCGACCAGTTCAGATCTGGATTCGATGTCTTTATTTTCGGTCAGTGCGGCATAGACGCTCTGGAATGGCTGGTGGGATTTGATGCGGATACCGTGCGAATTGAAGATCAGCGTGTATCCGGCGATACCGGTTGTTTTGTGATAGCTTTTGCAGAATCCGCCGTCGATCACCATCAGACGGCCGTTTGCACGTACCGGGTGTTCCCCTCTGGAGGTGCGTACCGGGGTGTGTCCATTGATGATATGTGACCGATCAGAATAAAGATTAAATTCATGAAGGATCATATTGCAGATTTTTTCCTGCTCGTAGTACTGATAATAAGGGTTGGATGCCTCATGCCAGGTACTTTCGTCTTTTACATAAGTACGCTCAAACGTTTTGATATTTCTGCCGGACAACGGTGATTTTCTGCCGCACCAGAGATACCACATAAAATCCAGTTCTTTTTGTGTGGCATCTTTAGACCAGGCACGTCTGGCGATCCGTTCGGCATAATCCAGATAATCACGTCCGCGGTAACGTTTCTGGTGGAATACAACACCTTCAAGATTTCCGCTTTCATCGAGAGGTACACAGCCGTGGAAGAGCAGATTTCCATTAAAAATACGGTACATGCTGCCTTTCTGATAGAGAAAATCCATATGCTGACGCAGACGGACACTGCCGACAAATGCCATGCGAAGCCCTTCCATTACCTGCTTTTCTTCGGCGGTCAGTTCGTAAGAAACTTCTGGGTTGGAAGGACCAAAGGAAACCGTCGGAAAAGTTTCTTCGCAGATCTCGTAGTCTGTGCCAGCGATGCAGACGGTGTGATTTTGAACGTTGACCTGGTGGAGCAGCAGTTTGTCAGTCATCTGATAATCCGGGTTTCGAAGAATCACCTGCCCTTCCAATTTGAATAAAAGGACAGAAATGGCCTTTAATGCTGCTTCCATCGGCTCTGTATCCGGATAAAGCTTTTCAGCAAACAGCGTCAGATCACGCAGGCTGATACCGTAGCTGTTTTCCAGAATGCGGATGTTATGATATTTTAAATTGTTTCTTATGACGGTAGCGATACATGCCTCACTTCCGGCAGCGGCACCCATCCAGAGAATGTCGTGATTTCCCCATTCAATGTCCAGAGAGTGATAATTCATCAGAAGATCCATGATCCGGTCGGCACATGGCCCGCGGTCAAAAATGTCTCCGACAATGTGCAGATGATCGACGGCGAGGCGTTTGATCAGGGCGGCGAGCACTTCGATAAATGCATCGGCACTGTCAAGTTCCAGCAAAGTATCGATGATATTCTGATGATAGGCAACCTGATTGTCATCCTCATCCTTCTGCACATGGATCAGTTCATCCAGAATATAAGCGTACTCATCCGGCATCGCTTTACGCACTTTGGAACGCGTATATTTGGAGGAGAGAAGGCGGGCAATCTCGATCAACTCGCCGAGGATCACACGGTACCATTCTTCGTTGTTGCGGCTCTCTTTTTTCATCATCTCCAGCTTTTCGACTGGATAGTAGATCAGCGTGCAGATTTCTTCCCGGTCGATATCCGAGAGCGTTTCCTCGAAAAGCAGATCCACTTTCTCACGGATCACACCGGAACAGTTATTCAAAATATGGCAGAAAGCTTCATATTCTCCGTGCAGGTCGCTCATAAAATGCTCCGTGCCTTTTGGAAGACCGAGAATTGCTTTCAGATTGATGATCTCCCGACATACAGCCTGCTCCGTCGGATATTTTTCTGCAAGCAGTTCCAGATATTTTTCGTCTTTCATAGTTCAAATCTCCATATTAAAGATGATGCGGCATTATTTTTCTTTGCGTTCGTAATCTTTTAAGGAATCGATCGCCTGTCCGGACAGTGGAATCAGTGCGATCATATTGAAGATGGTCATCAGTCCGATGCCGACATCCCCGAGATCCCAGACAAAGGTATAGGCGGCAAGTCCGCCGATAAACAGCATGATAAGTGCCAGGATTTTGTAGGCGGTCTGTGACAGCCAGTTGTCCCCGAACAGGTAGGCAACGTTGGAACGTGCATAGAACAGAATGCCGATAAACGTTGAAAAGCTGAACAGAAACAGGATCACGGCGATAAAGATGACACCGAATTCTCCCAGGTGATACTGCATGGCACTCTGAAGCAGATCCATACCCTGAAGTCCGGCAATTTTATCGGCCGGAGCCAGCAGCATCAGTAGTGCAGAACAGGTACAGATCAGGATGGTATCGATAAAGACACCGAATGCCTGCATCAGACCTGCCTTTGCCGGATGGCTGACATCAGCGGCAGCGGCAGCACATGGAGCAGATCCGCTTCCGGCCTCATTCGAAAACAGACCGCGTTTGATCCCGTTCATCAGCACGGCACCGAATCCACCGGCAGCCACCTGACGAAGACCAAAAGCTTCTTCAAAAATCCGCTGGAACACAGAAGGGAGTGCACCGATATTTTTGATGATGACAAACAGTGTGATCAGGAGATAACAGCCGGCCATGATTGGAACAACGACATCCAGGACGTGAACGGTGGCATTTTTGCGAAGAACAACGATCGCAGCCACAACGACGAGGAAGATCGTGGTGTACAGTGGCGGAATGTGAAATGCATTCTTCATGGCAGAACTTACGGAGTTGCTGATAACCTGACTGATGCCGCACCAGCAGATCAGGCCAGAGATCGCAAACAGAACCGCGATCAGGCTGTAACGTTTCTCTTTTGCCGGTCCGTTCTGCTTTTTCTTTGTCATAAAATCGTGGATGTAGTAGGCCGGACCGCCGCGGTAGCCGCCGTAGAGCGGATCCTTCTGGCGGTAGATCTGAGCCAGTGTGCCCTCTGCAAAAGCAGTGGAGGAGCCAAGCAGAGCAAGAAGCCACATCCAGAATACCGCACCGGCACCGCCGGCAGAAATAGCAGCGACAACGCCGACCAGATTGCCCATGCCGACACGGGTGGCAGTGGCAACAATAAGAGCCTGAAATCCGGAAATACTGCCCGCCTGAGAATGTTCGTTTTTCTCCATGGCGATCTGGATCATATGCGGAAACTTGCGGATCAGGACAAACCTGGTGCGGATTGTAAAATAGATCCCTGCCGGAACCAGAAGAAGCACCAGAAGTGAGATGCCGATCGAACTGCCGCCCGGAAGCGGCAGCGTGATCAGATCACCCCATAAAAAATTGTAGACTGCGGTAATGATATTCATAATAAAAATCCCCCTGTAAAATCTTAGATGCCTGTAGCAGATATGAAATGATGTCGCCTTTGCAGGCGGCGAGCAACAAATTAATATCAGCAGCGGAATTCCATTGCTCCTCTGATATTCTTAAATTGTTGTCAAAATGACTAATAATGGTAGCATCTCGTGGTGAAATATAGTATACTTCACTTATATAGATTTGTAAAATGAATGATAATGATTTAAACCATCGAAAAAACCGATTAATCAGTGACAATGGAAAAAATATTGTTCCGCCTTTTGATACAAGGAGAGCCAATCATGGATATGAAAAACATTAACACCTTTATTTACACTGCCGAACTTGGCAGTTTCACAAAAGCCGCCGAGCTTTTGGGCTACTCACAGTCTACGGTCTCATTTCAGATCCGGCAGTTGGAGGAGGAGCTTGGCACCGTCCTTTTTGAGCGGATCAACCGCACAGTGACACTGACAGACCGGGGCAAGGAAATCCTGCGTTACGCCCATCGCATGAAGCAGCTTGCCGGTGAGATGCAGGAGATGGTGCAGCCAAAGCAGGAAGTGCGAGGACATCTGCGGATCGCCATGTCGGATTCGCTGTGCGAGGAAATTGCAGAAAAACTGTTTGTTCTTTTGCAGCGGAAGTACCCGGAGGTTACGATGAAAATCGTGATCGCCGGCACGGATGAGATGTTCCGACTTTTGAATCAGAATCAGGTGGATTTTGTATACACGCTGGACCGTCACATTTACCACAGTGATTATGTGATCGTCACAGAGAGCCAGGAAGCAGTGCATTTTGTGACAGGATATCAAAATAGCTTGAACGGAAAGAAGCAGATTCTGTTGCAGGAACTGATCTGCCAGCCGTTTATCCTCACGGAAAAAGAAATGAGCTACCGCAGGATGTTAAGTGAATATCTGGCGAGCTGTTCCCTGGAGATCCAGCCGGTTTTTGAGGTGGGAAATACAGAACTGATCTGCCGGATGCTGGAAAAGAACGCTTCCGCAATCTCGCTTCTGCCGGATTATGTGACAGAAAAGGCCGTACAGGAAAAAAGACTGGTGCGGCTGGATGTGAAAGATTTTCAGCTTGATATATGGAAACAGCTCTTATATCACAGAGATAAATGGATTTCGCCGCAGATGCAGGCATTTATGAATGTGATAAAAGAGGTACAGGCATAAAGAAATCAATATCTCAGAAGCCTTTGAAAGAACAGAAGATTTGCGGCAGAAAACAACTGCCGTGGATTTTTTCTTCTTTCTACACGAATCTGGTTTGAAAAACAGCAGATTCTATGATAAAATAGAATGCATAATTTGAGAACGTGACAGGGAGCATTGCAAAATGAAAAAGAAACTGGCCGTATTTTTTCCGGGGAGACGCTATGGCGTAGACTGCCCGCTGCTTTATTATGCAGAGTCGATCTGCCGGGAAAAGGGATACGATACACTGCTGATGCACTATTCGGAATACCGGGACAAAAAAGACATGATCACCATCGAAGAGAATATCAGACAGACGCTTTCTTATGTGCGTGGGCGGATCAAAGAAAAAGATCTTGCTTTGTACGATGAGATTCTTTTTGTGTCAAAAAGTCTGGGAACGGTATCTGCAGGATGGCTTGCGGATGCACTGGAAAAGGAAAAACGTGTAAAACCGGGAACGATCCGTCATATCTTTATGACACCGCTTGAGCAGACCTTTCCGTACATGCGAAAGGAAAACTGCATTGTGATAAGCGGGGAGCTGGATCACTATCTGGAACGGAAAAAATTAAAAAAATTCTGCAAAAAACATGAGGTTTTATGGTATTGTTTTCCGGATGTCGGACACAGTATGGAACATGAAAAAATAAAAGATACCCTGAAAACCATGAAGAAGATCATGAAGATCGTAGAGAATTATGTATGATACCAGGGGCAAAAGGTCAAAATCCACAGGAGCTTGCTCATAAGTTGATAGGTTTTGACCTCAACACCATATTTTAAAAGTACAATCTGGAGGAAACAGTATGAAAAAATATGACGTAATCATTATCGGAGCAGGTCCGGGAGGCATTTTTTCCGCGTACGAGCTTCTGAAAAATAACGAAAATCTGGAGATCGCCATTTTTGAGGAAGGACATGCACTGGAAAAAAGAAAATGTCCGATTGATGGCAAGAAGATCAAAAGCTGCATTCACTGCAAGAGCTGTTCGATCATGAGCGGATTCGGCGGTGCGGGAGCATTTTCCGATGGTAAATATAATATTACCAATGATTTTGGCGGCACACTTTATGAATATATCGGCAAAGAGAAAGCTCTGGAGCTGATGCAGTATGTCGATGAGATTAACATGGAGTACGGCGGTGAAGGCACCAGACTGTATTCAACAGCCGGAACGAAATTCAAAAAACTTTGTCTGCAGAACCGTCTGCAGCTTTTGAATGCATCCGTAAGACATCTGGGAACCGATGTCAATTACATTGTGCTGCAGAATATGTATGCATGGCTCAAAGACCGGGCAGATTTTTATTTTGACACGCCGGTGCAGCATATCGAAAAGAGGGAAGATGGCTATCAGGTCATCTGTGAAGAGGAAAATTATGCATGCGGAAAATGTGTGGTTTCTGTCGGACGAAGCGGAAGCAAATGGATGGAAAAGGTCTGTGAAGAGATGAGCATCCCGACCAGTTCCAACCGTGTGGACTTAGGTGTCCGTGTGGAGCTTCCGGCTGTGATCTTTTCCCATCTGACCGATGAGCTTTACGAGAGCAAGATTGTTTACCGTACAAAACAGTTCGAGGACAATGTGCGTACGTTCTGCATGAATCCATATGGCATCGTGGTAAGTGAAAATACAAACGGCATCGTGACCGTAAACGGACACAGCTACGAAGATCCGACCAAACAGACCGAAAATACCAACTTCGCACTGCTTGTATCCAAGCATTTTTCCGAGCCGTTCAAGGACAGCAACGGATACGGCGAGAGCATTGCCAGACTTTCCAATATGCTCGGCGGCGGTGTTATGGTCCAGCGGTTCGGTGATCTGGTACGCGGAAGAAGAAGTACCGTCAAGAGAGTGGAAGAGGGCATTGTAAGACCGACACTTTCCGCAACACCGGGAGATTTAAGTCTGGTGCTGCCGAAGCGTATCCTGGATGGCATCATTGAGATGATCTATGCACTGGACAAGATCGCACCGGGAACGGCAAACGATGACACACTGCTTTATGGTGTGGAAGTGAAATTTTATAATATGGAAGTACAGCTTGATGAGCATCTTGAAAGCATCCACAAAGGTCTCTATATCATCGGAGACGGCAGTGGGGTGACACATTCCCTTTCCCATGCATCCGCAAGCGGAGTTTACGTGGCAAGAGAGATTCTTGAATCCATGAGGAAGTAGCTGTTTATGCAGTAAATATGCGGATTCCGAATGTTTACAGGCACTCGTTTCGTGCAGAACGAAGCGGAGCATAGATTGCGGGAGTTACTTTGCAACGGAGCAATTCGCAGGCATCATGTGATCATAGGAACGGAAAAAGGAAAAGCAGTCAGGAAATGTATTGGAAACTAGAGGAATCACTGCATTACAGAAAACATTTTTAGAAAAATAAAAATTATAAACAATCCATAAACAAAAGATTAAAAAAGCATTGACATTGTTCAAATTTACTGCTATAGTAGAGATGTAATTAAAGAATTTGGTAGTTATGACAGGATTGTTACTGGTGATGCAGGCAAGACCCAAAGTTTCAGAGGAGAAGGATTCTGGATTCTTTGGGTCTTTTTGTTTGGGAGACACGTTATTACTATGAAAATCATCAAAGTTATTAATAACAATGTAGTAAGTGCTTTGGACAAAGACGCCGAGGAAGTCGTCATCATGGGAAAAGGTATCGGTTTCCATGCAAAGCCGGGACAGATTGTGAATGAGGAGCAGATTGAGAAGACGTTCCGACTGGAGGATAAGAAGTCAGCCGGGCAGTTCGCCAGGCTGGTGGAGAGGCTTCCGGTGGAATATCTCAAGTTATCCGACCAGATTATCACTTATGCCAAGAACAATATCGGGCTGAAGTTACACCAGAGTATTTATCTGACTCTGACAGATCATATCAGTTTCGCAATTGAACGGTATAAGAAAGGAATGCAGTTTGACAACCCGCTCAAGGTTGAGGTGAAGACCTTTTATCCGATCGAGTTTGGCGTTGGAAAGTATGCAATCCGCAAGGTCAGGGAAAAGCTTGATGTGGAGTTGAATGAGGATGAGGCCGCATCCGTCGCACTTCATATCGTAAATGCGGAATATGACACCGGTGTACGCAATACGATGAACATCACCTGTCTCATTCGCGACGTGGTCAATATCGTCAGTGAATATCTGAATATTGAACTGCAGGAAGAAAGCCTTCATTACGCCAGATTCATCACTCATCTGAAATTTCTTGGACAGCGCATTTTTACGGGGCAGATGCTCGGGGATGATGATAACGGTTTCGGAAAAGTGATCGCCGAAATGTACCCGGTTGAATATGCGTGCAGCGAGAAGATTGCGCATTATATAAAAATGCGCTATGATCACGAAATTACAGATGAGGAGACGGCTTATCTGGCCGTACATATCCGCAGAATCCAGCCGGAAAAAGAGCTGGAGGAGGATTCTCATTAAGTAAGAGAAGGAGGAAAAAAGTAATTATGATGAAATTCTTACAGAAATTAGGTAAAGCTTTGATGTTACCTGTTGCTTGCCTTCCTATCTGTGGTATCCTGATGGGTCTTGGATATGCTCTTTGCCCATCTACCATGCAGGGTGGTGACGTAGTAGGTATTGTAGAGCAGATTGGTTTCTATTTAGTTAAAGCAGGTGGAGCCCTGATTGATAACATGGCTATCCTGTTTGCAATCGGTATCGGTGTTGGTATGTCCGAAGACAATGACGGTACAGGTGGACTTGCAGCTCTGGCTTCCTGGCTGATGCTGACAACTCTGCTGTCTGTAGGTGCTGTATCTGTTATCAAAACTCTTGAAGAAGGTACAACCGCTTACATCGCATTCAGCAAAATTGCGAACCCGTTCATCGGTATCATCGCAGGTATTATCGGTTCTTCCTGCTACAATAAATTCAAAGGAACAAAGCTGCCGGATTGGCTGTCATTCTTCAGCGGCAAACGTTGCGTAGCTATCGTAGCAGGTGTTGTTTCTATCGTTGTATCCGTAGTTCTGCTGTTCGTATGGCCGGTACTGTTTGGCGTTCTGGTTGCACTGGGCGAAGGTATCGAAAAGATGGGAGCTGTAGGTGCTGGTATCTACGCATTCTTCAACCGTCTGCTGATCCCGTTCGGTCTGCATCACGCACTGAACAACGTATTCTGGTTTGATACCATCGGTCTTGGTGACCTGTCTCACTTCTGGGCTGGTGAAACATCTGCAGATGTTTCATGGAGCCTTGGTATGTACATGTCAGGATTCTTCCCATGTATGATGTTTGGTATCCCGGGTGCTGCTCTGGCTATGATTCATACAGCAAAAGCAAACAAGAAAAAAGTTGCAATCGGTCTTCTTTCTTCCGCAGCAATCGCAGCATTTGTTTGTGGTGTAACTGAGCCGTTCGAATTTGGTTTCATGTTCCTGGCTCCTGGACTGTATGTAGTATACGCTCTGCTGTACGCTATCTTCACAGTAATCACAGTTGTACTTGGATTCAGAGCTGGATTCAGTTTCTCCGCTGGTTTAACTGACCTGATCTTCTCTGCTTCCCTTCCGGCAGCAGCTAAGACATGGCTGATCATCCCTCTGGGTATTGCAGCATTTGTAGTATTCTACGTAGTATTCCGTTTCGCAATCACAAAATTCGACCTGAAAACACCGGGACGTGAAGATGATGATATCGACGAAGCTGAAAAGAGCATCAAACTGTCTAACAACAACTACACAGAAGTTGCAAAAGCAGTTCTGGCTGGATGCGGCGGTAAAGAAAACATTACTTCTATCGACAACTGCATCACAAGACTTCGTCTGGAAGTGAAAGATACTACAAAAGTAAACGAAAAAGCAATCAAAGCAGCTGGAGCAGCTGGTGTGATTCGCCCAGGCAAAACAAGTGTACAGGTTATCATCGGAACTCAGGTTCAGTTTGTAGCTGACGAGTTCAAGAAACTGTGCAAATAATAGCTTGATATAATGGTCTGAAATCTGACCTGCAAGGGGGACGCCGTAGTGGGTGTCCCCCTTTTGGTACTCGTGCCGTTAGAAGGAGGACATACATTGGAATATAAGATTAAGACGATTTCTTCGAAAGAAGAGATTGTGAACTGCAATCGTTTTGAGATCGACCATGTGCAGTGGAATCATGCGATCACACCTCCGAAAGCCTGTGGTTATATGGGGTATCTGAAGGGGGAAGGACTCTATGTGCAGATTTGCACAGAGGAGCATGATCCGCTTGCAAGATGCACAGAGCATCACGAAATGGTCTGCAAAGACAGTGCAGTGGAAGTGTTTCTGGCATTCGCAGAAAAAGGAAAGGAACTTACCAACAATGATATGTATCTGAACTTTGAAGTGAATGCAAACGGAGCCATGTATGCAAAATATGGCTTTGGCAGACAGGGAAGAGTGTTCCTTTCCGATGAAGTTTATAAGGAAACAGGCGTAAATTCCGTGATTGAAAAGGATCACTGGACAATGAGCCTGCTCATTCCGGAGAAGTTTCTGAAGGAAGTCTGCGATTATTTACCGGATGGCAGCGGCAAGGAGATATACTGTAATTTCTATAAAATTTCAGAAGATCCGGCTGTTGAACATTATATCAGCTTTTCACCAATTGACAGTGAGAAGCCAAACTTCCATCTTCCGGTCTTTTTTGCAAAAGCGGAAGTGGAATAAACCTGAAATCAGAAAGGAAGAGGGATATGGTTTTATATCAGGCAAAAGATTATAAGGACATGAGCAGAAAGGCAGCAAATATTATCTCTGCCCAGGTTATCATGAAACCGAACGCTGTTTTAGGTCTGGCAACAGGTTCTACACCGGTAGGTGCATACGAACAGCTGGTTGAATGGTACAACAAAGGTGACATCGATTTTTCACAGGTAACTTCTGTAAACCTGGACGAATACAAAGGACTTTCCGGAGACAATGATCAGAGCTACCGTTATTTCATGAACAAAAATCTGTTTGATCATGTAAATATCGACAAGGCACGTACCTTTGTACCGGATGGAACAGAACCGGACAGCAAAGTTGCATGTGCAAAATATAATGCGATCATCGACAGCGTTGGCGGCATCGACCTGCAGCTGCTTGGTATCGGCGGAAACGGACACATCGGATTTAACGAGCCGGGTTCAGCTTTCGAGAGCCTGACACACTGTGTAGCACTGAAAGAAGATACCATCAAAGCAAACGCAAGATTTTTTGAAACTATGGATGATGTGCCGAAATATGCATACACCATGGGTATCAAGAACATCATGTCAGCCAAGAAAGTTCTGCTGCTGGCAAGCGGAAAGAACAAAGCAAAGGCAGTTTATGAATCCTTCTTCGGACCGATCGTACCTGGCGTACCGGCTTCTGTACTGCAGCTTCACAACGATGTGATCGTAATTGCAGATGAAGAAGCACTGTCCCTGTGCAGAGAGAAGGGAGTGATCTAAATGATCATTAAAGGTGCATCCGTTTTTTGTGAAGACGGAACATTTCAGGTAAAAGATGTTTTTGTAGAAGATCATAAGATCGTGGCAACGGAAGCAGAAGTAAGCGATAAGACGGTGGTAGACGCAAACGGATACAAACTGATTCCTGGTCTTGTGGATGTACACAGCCATGGTGCATGCGGTCATGATTTCTGTGACTGCGACGTAGAAGGCGTAAAAGAGATTTTACGTTTTGAAAAAGCACATGGTATCACTTCTTACTGCCCGACATCCATGACACTTTCCAAAGAGATGCTGGTTGATATTTTTGCGACCGCAAAAGAAGCAGACGGCATCGCAGACGGAGCACGTGTCATTGGTATCAATATGGAAGGACCATTTATCGCACCGGAGAAAAAGGGAGCACAGAATGGTGCTTATATTCAGGCACCGTCCGCAGAGACGTTCCGTGCATGCCAGCAGGCAAGCGGCGGACTGATCAAACTGGTGACTCTGGCACCGGAGATGGAAGGTTCCGTAGAATTTATTAAGGAACTCAAAGATGAAGTGCATATTTCTGTTGGACATACAACCGCAGATTATGATACTGCAAAGGCAGCATTTGAGGCCGGTGCAGATCATGTAACACATCTGTACAATGCAATGCCGCCATTAAATCACAGAGCACCGGGTGTTATCGGAGCAGCTGCAGACAACGATCATGTATATGCCGAGCTGATCAGTGATGGTCTGCACATTCATGGCAGTGCGATCCGTGCAGCATTCCGTATGTTCGGACCGGAACGTATCGTTCTGATCAGTGATTCCATGATGGCATGCGGTATGGAAAATGGAGAATATGAACTGGGCGGTCAGAAAGTATTTATGAAAGACCGTAAAGCAACACTGGCAGACGGAACCATCGCAGGATCCGCAACCTGCCTGTACGACTGCATGAAGATTGCAATGTCTTTCGATATTCCGGAAGCAGATGCGATTTTTGCAGCGACAAGAAATCCGGCAAAGAGCATAGGTGTCTATGACAGAGTCGGTTCTATCAGTGTCGGAAAAGAGGCCGATATGCTGCTGGTAGATGACGAGTATCATTTAAAGCAAGTGTTTTAATAAGTATTGTAATTAGAGATAATTACAGAGATGCAGGATGGACCTGGGAAATCCATTCTGTAGGAGTGTGTGAAAAGGATAAGATAGAAAAAGCCTCCGCTCATCATAGGATGGGCGGAGGCTTTTGTTTTCGGCTTTATTTTGCAGAAATTTTTACTTTTTTTGAGAAAGAACCGTAAATGTTTTCCTTAGCTGTTTTTTTATAGGCACGTACCCGGTAGAAGCAGTCTTTTTTTGAAGCGAGAGAAAGTTTCAGTTTCAGGGTGCCGGTTCGTTTGATACGTTTGAACAGTTCCCATTTTTTGCCGGAAATCTGCCGGAAAACTTCATAGCCATCAGCACCGGGGACTTTTCTCCAGCTCAGAAGGTAGGTTTTGCTGCTCTTTTTTTTCAGGGAGCGTATCTGTGCTTTTTCCGGCTTCAGTGTCTGATTTTTCACCTGGGAATAAGGACTGTATACAATATCGTTGTAGCGGCTTCTGGCATAGGCACGTATCCGGTAGTAGTATTTCCTGCCGGGAACGACAGTATTGTCGGAATAAGAAGTCTTTTTCGTGTCAGCGATCAGTGTGTAGCCTTTCTTTCTGGAAGTGCTGCGGAAAATCTGATAGCCGTCTGCATACTGTACCGCATTCCAGGAAAGCCGTAAAGAAGAGCAGCGACTGCTTTTTATCTTGCGGATCGAGGATTTTGGAAGAGCAGAGACATTTGCCAGAATCTCGGTGGCAGCTTCCGTTGTATTTTCCGTAAATGCTTTGATGCGGTTATTGATCTGCTGATAACTGATATCCATCCAGCCATTGGCTTTTGTGCGGTAGTAGCTCTGGCCAATCTCAGCACTGGAAACGAAATGCAGGGATTCCAGAGAGCTGCTTTTGTCGATAAAGGCATACAGTGTCTGGTTGGTCGGCGATGCAAAGGAGATCACAACGGAAAATCGGTCACCCTGATTGAAGACGATCTCTGTATTTAAAGGAATCGTATAATAACCGCAGTAAGTGGTCACGCCGCTCTGTGCACGGTCGAGGACTGCGATGCCGCTTGTTGGGTCACCGGCTGTTGGATTTTTGTAGATCTGGATCGCATACTGGATATTTTCGGATGCCAGGGCAAAGGAAACGGATTTCAACTTTTCCTGTCCGTTCGGATTTCCACTTACAGTAAAAACATTGGAAAGGGAACTTCCGGATGGGATTGGCATGTATGTACAGGAAGCGGAACCGTCATATTGATAATTATGGGAATAATTATCGCTGTTTTCCATATCATAGGCGAATACCAGAGAATCCGAATCAGCGGTTGATCTCTTCTGGTGGTTCAGGCTGTTGTCCTGATAGGAAATATAAATATAGCCATCATTGCCGAAATCTTCGCCGTAGCTGTTTTTTGCAATCCAGGCACCTTTTTTGCTCGGACGTATGCCACTTGTGAAATTTGCCGTCGAATAATCATCATCCCAGCCGACGATCGTGAGCTGATGGTTTGTTCCGGTGTTGTTGTTGCAGTAATAAGCACCGGTAGACTTTGAATAATATTTTTTTAGGTTTACACAGAGCGGGGCGGATACCGAACCGTACTGCAGGATCAGACGTTTGATACTGGCAGTGTCAGAACCGTTTACATAGCGGACATTCTGAAGGTGGCCGACATCCTGGTAAGCCAGGCTGGAAGATGGGGTATAAAGCTGTTCATATGGATAAGAGGCAAGGGATTCCGCAGCAGCTCCGGTCCATTTGGAGAGTGCAAACATTGTACAGGCATCTGCACCGCCGACATCCATGTAATCTGGGTCTGCAAGGAGGGTACAGTCACCGGCGGTACCACCAAGAGCGTCTTCCTGAGTGTGAAAGAAAAAGTAGGCGAAATGGAATTCGGACAGATCAAAGCTGGTATCTTGCAGTCCTTTTCTGATCATGCTCGTCTCGCAGGCGGAAAGGGCGGAGAATGCCCAGCAGGTTCCGTAGGGATTCTGATCTTTGACCGGTGTCACCAGATCGTGCTCTGCCGCATTGTATCTGGAGGGCAGTACCGTCGCTCTTTTTGCGTTGTTTTCCAGAGTATCTGTCTGCAGATCACCTTCCACTGAAGTATCGGAGAGAAATTCATAAACCGGAACAGCCGGAAGTTGTGGGTGTAGGAGAGCTTCCCCGGCGTGGGCGCTGACCGGGGCAAATGTGATGCCAAGGGTCAGCAGAAATCCATGCAGGAAAAGAGAAGCCCGTTTATTGGAAGAGTTTTTCAGGGTAGATCCCTCCTTTTACGAGTGCCTGGATGGAGTCTGTGACATAAGCCTTGTCCTCGGCGTAAGTGACACCGAACCAGCGGTCACGTGTCTCCAGTACCTGCACATCAGCAAGTTGTTTTTTCAGCATGTCATCGACAACGGTCGGGATCAAATATTCGCATTTGAGATCGCCTTCTTTCTGGGCAGAAAGGAATGCTGCGAAATCCTGATCCAGATAATCGAGGATTTCCGGTGTAAATCCCCACATATTCATGGAAACATGACTGTTTGTATCAAGCGGTGCAAAACCGCCGTTTCCATCCGGAACACCGGCACCGTCTGCTGTTTTGGTGATATCGTGGGTCTCAACGATGGAAGTTAAAAGTTCTCTGTCATCTACCTGACAGATGCCGCGTGTGACGCCGCCGTTCTCACTTAAGGTATTTCCGAGGATAAAGCCTGCCATGCAAAAATGCAGCAGGTCATCCTGACTGTGCTCCTCTACCAGGAAATCATGCACTTTTTTAAAACCTTCTTTTCCATAGTAATCGTCTGCATTGATGACAGCAAACGGTGTGTCGATCACGCCCTTGCAGCACAGAAGAGCCTGGCCGGTGCCCCATGGTTTGGTGCGGCCGTCCGGAACGGAAAAACCGTCCGGCAGAGCGGACAGATCCTGAAAGGCATAAGATACGTCTGCGATTTCAGAGATGCGATCCCCGATGATGCGTCTGAAGTCCTCTTCGATATCCTTGCGGATGATAAATACGATTTTATTGAATCCTGCCTTTAAGGCATCATAGATAGAATAGTCCATGATGATCTCACCGGAAGGTCCGACCGGTGCCAGCTGTTTGATGCCGCCGCCAAAACGGCTTCCGATGCCTGCTGCCAGGATAACAAGTGTTGTTTCTTTCATAAATAATGCTCCTCTCAAGTCTTTTTTACGATAACAGTGGCTATATTATATCATAGAATGTCTGAAAAGCAAAGGAAAAAGCAAGGCTTTATTGGAAGCTTTGCCAAAAGGAGTTTTCCGGTTGAATATTGTTGCCCCAGATGGTATAATATAAAGAATCCGTATGGAAAATAAGAGAAACGAACTGACTGATGGAGGTAAAAAAGAACATGAGAACTTATCTTGTAACCGGAGGTGCCGGTTTTATTGGTTCTAATTATATTCACTATATGTTTAAAAAATACGGGGATGACATCCGTATTATCAACGTTGACAAGCTGACTTACGCAGGCAATCTGGAAAATTTAAGAGATGTGGAGAACCGTGACAATTATACATTTGTAAGAGCAGATATCTGCGACAGCGAGGCGATCAACAAGATCTTCGATGAAAATGACATTGACCGTGTGGTTCATTTCGCAGCAGAGAGCCATGTAGACCGAAGCATCCGCAACCCGGAAGTTTTTGTAAAGACAAACGTGCTTGGTACTCTGGTCATGCTCAATGCGGCAAAGGCAGCCTGGGAGCTTGAGGACGGCACATTCAAGGCAGACAAGAAATTTTTACATGTATCCACGGATGAAGTTTACGGTTCTCTGGAGAACGAGGGGGAATATTTCTACGAGACGACACCTTATGATCCTCACAGCCCGTATTCTGCAAGCAAGGCATCTTCGGATATGCTGGTAAAAGCCTATATGGATACTTACAAATTCCCGGCAAATATCACAAACTGCAGCAACAACTACGGACCGTATCAGTTCCCGGAGAAGCTGATCCCGCTGATCATCAACAATGCATTAAACGGCAGAAAGCTTCCGGTCTACGGCGACGGCAAAAATGTGCGTGACTGGCTGTATGTGGAAGACCATGCAAAGGGCATTGATATGGTTCAGGAACAGGGCCGTCTGTTTGAGACATACAACATCGGCGGACACAATGAAAAACAGAACATCGAGATCATCCATATCATTCTCGATACGTTAAACGAGATGCTTCCGGACGAAGACCCGAGAAAAGCACATATCAATGAAGAACTGATCACTTATGTGGAAGACCGCAAGGGCCATGACCGCAGATATGCGATCGCACCGGACAAGATCAAAGCTGAGATTGGCTGGTATCCGGAGACGATGTTTGCAGAAGGCATCAAGAAAACAATCAAATGGTATTTTGAACACGAAGACTGGATGGCAAATGTGACAAGCGGTGACTATCAGAAATATTACGAAGAGATGTACCGCAAATAAGAAAGGATCGATATATGAAGGGGATTATTTTAGCAGGCGGTTCCGGTACCAGACTGTACCCGCTGACCAAAGCGATTTCAAAACAGATCATGCCGGTTTATGATAAGCCGATGATCTACTATCCGTTGTCCACACTGATGCTGGCAGGGATCCGTGAGATCCTGATCATCTCTACAGAGCGTGATCTTCCGGTATTTAAAGAATTGTTTGGCACCGGTGAGCAGCTGGGGCTTCAGATGTCTTATGCTGTTCAGGACAAACCTCGGGGACTGGCAGATGCGTTTATTATCGGAGCCGATTTCATCGGAGATGACAGTGTGGCACTGGTGCTCGGTGATAATATTTTCTACGGACAGAGCTTTTCACAGGTTCTGATGCGTGCAGCCAAGATTGAAAAGGGAGCGACTATTTTCGGATATTATGTGCGTGACCCGAGAGAATATGGTGTCGTAGAGTTTGATGAGAACGGAAAGGCACTCTCCATCGAGGAGAAACCGGAGCATCCGAAGTCCAACTACGCTGTTCCGGGACTGTATTTCTATGATAATGATGTGGTAGAGATCGCAAAGAATGTCAAACCTTCCGCACGCGGTGAGATCGAGATCACCAGTATCAACAATGAATATTTAAGAAGAGGAACCCTGAAGGTGGAGACACTTGGCAGAGGTTTTGCATGGCTGGATACCGGCACACACGATGCACTGCTCGATGCGGCAGATTTCGTAGCTGCCTTCCAGAAGAGACAGGGACTTTATATTTCCTGCATCGAAGAAATTGCATATAAGAGAGGATTTATCACAAAAGAACAGCTCGTTGAGCTGGCACAGCCTCTGCTGAAGACTGCATATGGCCGGTATTTACTGGAAATTGCAGAGGGACTTTAGGAGGAAAAGGAATCTATGAAAGAAACCCGGTCACTGCCCGCAGAGCTTTTTGCGGGCAGAACACTGATTTTTCAGCTTGCGAAAAATGATTTTAAAAAGAAATACGCCGGTTCCTACCTGGGGATCGTCTGGGCGTTTGTACAGCCGGTTGTGACGGTCATGGTCTACTGGTTTGTTTTTGGTATGATAAGGAGTTCATCACCAAGACCGGTACCGTTCGTGCTGTGGCTGATCGCCGGACTGATTCCCTGGTTCTTTTTTCAGGACGGACTGATCAACGGAACGAATGCACTGCTGGAATACAATTATCTGGTCAAAAAGGTGGTATTTCGGATTGATATCCTGCCGATGGTCAAAGTTGTATCCGCTGTTTTTGTACACCTGTTTTTTATTCTGGTTGCTCTGATCCTGTACACGGCGATGGGATGTTATCCGACTGTTTATACGATCCAGGTGATTTATTATACGTTTTGTATCTTTGTGCTCGTGCTCGGGATCACTTATATGACCAGTTCGGTCGTTGTCTTTTTTCGTGACCTGACACAGGTGATCAACATTGCACTTCAGGTGGGAGTCTGGATGACTCCGATCATGTGGTCGATGGAGGATCTCGGCATTACCGGCATCCTTGCGTCCATCTTGAAATTAAATCCGATGTTTTATATTGTCCAGGGATATCGTGATGCCTTTATTTACAAGACATGGTTCTGGCAGCGTCCGGGCATGACTCTGTATTTCTGGGCATTTACTCTGGTGTTCTGGCTGATCGGCACGAGACTGTTCCGGAAGTTAAAGATACATTTTGCGGATGTTCTGTAAATTTATGAGGAATCGAAATCTATGAGTGAAATGGCAATTCAGGTAAAAGACCTGAGTAAAGTATATAAATTATATAACAAACCGTCTGACCGTCTGAAGGAGACGCTTGGATTTCATGTGGATGCGAGGGAGCATTATGCGTTGAAACATGTTAATTTTGAGATCAGAAAAGGCGAGACGGTCGGCATCATCGGGACGAACGGTTCCGGTAAATCGACGATTTTGAAGATCATCACCGGTGTTCTGAATCCGACCGGAGGCGAAGTGAACGTGGATGGACGTATCTCGGCACTTCTGGAGCTTGGAGCCGGATTCAACATGGAATATACCGGGATCGAGAATGTCTATCTGAACGGAACGATGCTTGGATTTACAAAAGAAGAGATCGATGAGCGACTGGACAATATTCTGGAGTTTGCGGATATCGGTGATTTTGTTAATCAGCCGGTCAAATCGTATTCAAGCGGTATGTTTGTGCGGCTGGCATTTGCCGTTGCCATCAATATCGATCCGGAGATTCTGATCGTGGATGAGGCACTGTCGGTCGGAGACGTTTTTTTCCAGGCAAAATGTTACCGCAAATTTGAGGATTTCAAAAAAGAAGGCAAGACGATCCTGTTTGTCAGCCACGACCTTGGAAGCATCACAAAATACTGTGACCGTGCGATCCTGCTCAACCAGGGCGAGAAGATCTTTGAGGGAACACCGAAAGAAGCGGTTGATATTTATAAGAAGGTTCTGGTGCATCAGTTTGATCCGTCTGAATTGGAGACAGACAGCCGGATGAACGATGTCGAGGATGTCAGTGCAAACTGGAAGGATTCGGTCGTGGTCAATCCGAAGCTGATCGAGTATGGAGAGAAGATTGCGGAGATCACAGACTATGCGATCCTCGATGACAAAGGGCTGATCACCAATACCCTGATGAAGGGCAGCACCTTTTCTGTTCGCATGAAGGTAGATTTCCACGAGGAGATCAAAGAGCCGATCTATGCGTTTACGATCAAGAATCTGCAGGGGATTGAGATTACCGGAACGAACACCATGTATGAAAAGGCAGATGTCAAAGGTAAAAAAGAGGGCGAGAGTCAGGAGATCACCTTCACGCAGAAACTGGATCTGCAGGGCGGAGAATATCTGATTTCTCTTGGATGTACCGGTTACCGCAACGGAGAGTTTGTGGTATTTCACAGATTGTATGATGTATGCAGCCTGACGGTGATCTCGGACCGCAATACCGTCGGTTATTACGATATGAATTCAAAAGTAACACTATCCTGAAGCGGGGGGAATTATGGCAAAGTTTAATCTGGATTATTACAGCGGAGAGAATTTTTACTCCGACGGAGATATTGAAAAGGAAATACTGAAGATCGTCAAAACACAGGGCAGTTACGAGAGTATGGAGAATGTTCCGTTTCCGGTACTTTATCATCTTTCCAGAGTCCGCGAGAACATCCTGAACTGGTATCCGTTTCAGGAGGATGCGACCTGTCTGGAGATTGGCTCCGGCTGCGGGGCGATCAGCGGCCTGCTCTGTGAGCGGATGAAAAAGGTCGTGTCGGTGGAGCTTTCCAAGCAGAGAGCGGACATCAACATGGCAAGGCATGAGCGTGTGCCGAATCTGGAGATCTGGGTCGGCAATTTAAATGATATGGTGTTCGGTGAGCAGTTTGATTACATCGTGCTCAACGGCGTGTTTGAGTATGCACCGGGCTTTACCGAGGGGGATCAGCCGTGCGAGACGTTTCTTAAGAATATCAAACGGCTGCTCAAGCCGGAGGGGATCCTGCTGATTGCAATCGAGAACCGCTTTGGACTCAAGTATTTTGCGGGTGCACCGGAAGATCATACCAACGGCTATTTTGACGGCATTGCCGGGTATCCGGACAATCATTCCGTGCGGACATTCTCCAAAGGAGAGTGGGAACGTCTGATGGAAGCCTGTGGTTTTTCTTATCACCGTTTTTATTATCCGTATCCGGATTACAAGTTTCCGCGGGAAGTCTTTACGGATGAGTCTTTAAAAGAGCAGAAATATGGTCTGCCGACCTGGAATTTCACAAAATACCGCATGGCACTGTTCCGGGAGGGACAGGTGGCGGAGACGATTCAGCAGGATGGCAGAATGGATTATTTTGCCAATTCTTTTCTGATCGAGATGAGCAGAAATCAGATCCGTGCTGATAAAAAAGTGCTTTATGCGAAGATGAGCACCGACCGCGATCGTCATTTCTCCATTGCTACCACGATTGAAGAGCAAAACGGAGAAAAAGTGGTTGTCAAGCAGCCGATGACAAACGAGGCAAAACGTCACCTGCAGAATATGCAGAACAAACAGAAAGATTACGGAAGCTGGAGCAGCCTTGGCGTAAAAGCAAAAGGCGATGCTGTCGTGACACCGTTTCTTCAGGAAAAAAGCCTTGGACAACAGGCAAAGCAGGCTATTTATGAACATAACGTGGAAAAAGTGAAAAATCTGATTTCCACGGTCAGTATGCTGTGTGAAAAAGAATCCGCAGCAACTGGGAACCGTCATATCGTAAGCCGGGAGATGTCCGGAAGAGAGCGGACGGAGTTTGCCCAGGTTTTTGGAACTTCACAGATCTGCCCGGAACTGCCGTGCATTGCCCCGGCGAACATCGATCTGATCCTCGACAATATTTTCGAAAAAGACGGAAAATACTTTGTCATTGACTGCGAATGGATCTTTGATTTTCCGGTTCCGGTGGCATTTATCATCTGGCGTGCCATCAATGAGCTGTACAGCAGCTATCCACAGCTGGAACAAGACTGCAAGATGCAGGAGCTTTTAGAAGAATATCAGATTACGCAGGAGATGTCCGAGACTTTCCACAAATGGGGCACCTATTTTGCAGAACACTACGTCGGAGCGAACCGCGTATTGCACTACAGCATCCCGGAGATCGGTATTTCTCTGGAAGAGTTCCGCAAACGCCACCAGGAGAAGGATCTGCTGAACTGCCAGCTCTTTGTGGACACCGGAAACGGGTTCCGGGAAGAGGAGAAAATCCAGGCGGAAACGGTTCTGCAGGACGGAGCGTTCCGCGTGACTTTTGATCTGAAAAATTTCAAGGACTGGAAGGCACTGCGTTTTGATCCGCTGGAAGGAAAACCATGTATCTGCCGGATCGACCATGCCGGAACCAATGCGAAGTTAAAAGCGGTCAACGCTTCCGGAAAAGTGGAGCATGGCGATCTGTTTTTAACGACCGATCCGGTTTATCTGGTCAAAATGGAAGAAAACAAGGATCAGGTAAAGATCAGCGGCATGATTGCGGTACTCTCCATGGAAGAGGCACTGGAGCGTGCAAACTGGCTGCTTGGTAAAAAAAATGGTCTTGCATTTTGGAGGAAATAAATGAAAAAAAGGACAGAGGCAGTAGATATTATTATACCGGTGTACAATGGTTACGATGATTTGCAGCTTTGTATGCCGAGTGTGTTAAAGCATACAGATCTTACGAAGCACCGGCTGATCCTGATCAACGACTGCAGTCCGGATGAACGGATCGCACCTTATCTGGATAGCTTTGCCGGGGAACATATTCTGGTGCTGCACAATGAAAAGAATATGGGGTTTTCCGCGAACGTCAATAAGGGAATGGCACAGTCAGAGGATCGAGATGTCCTTCTTTTAAATTCCGATACGATCGTTACTGCTGGGTGGCTGGACAAGATCATCGCCTGTGCATACCGGGAGGAGAGCATCGGAACGGTGACACCGCTCTCAAACAGTGCTACTTTATGTTCGGTTCCGGTCATGTGCCAGGACAATCCGATGCCGGAAAATGTCACGGTAGATGAATATGCCGGACTGATTGAAACGTGCAGCCTCAGACGTTATCCAAGGATCACCGTTGCGGTTGGTTTCTGTATGTATATCAAACGCAGTGTGATCGATGACATCGGTGTCTTTGACGCTGAAACGTTCGGCAGAGGCTACGGGGAGGAAAATGATTTCTGCAACCGTGCAGAGCAGGCAGGTTATCATCATGTAATGTGCGATGACACCTTTGTATACCATAAAGGGACCGCTTCGTTTGACACCGAAGAAAAGAAAAAGCTTCTTGAAGAACATGAGGCAATCTTAAATGACCGTTACGCTGCCCAGATGCGGATGAACCATCTGTACTGTATGGAAAATCCGGATCAGGAGATCCGCGACAATATCAATATGTATACAAAGCTGCACAACGGAAAGCAGAACATTCTCTATCTGCTGCATCTGGATTTCCAGGAAGGGGCATTCAACAACATCGGCGGCACACAGATTCATGTCAAAGAGCTGACGATGGCACTGCGGGATGAATACAATGTCTTCGTGGCGGCAAGAGATGAAGAATATTTAAGACTGACGATCTACACAGACAAAGATGTGGTCTCCCTGAAATTTGAAATTGGCGAAGCACCGAAGTTTCCGGTTTTCCGTGATGAAAAGATGCGAAAGATCTATGAACAGATCCTGCTGGCATTTGACATTGATATGGTGCATATCCAGCATTCGCAGGATCTTTCTCTGGAGCTTTATTTTGCGGCAGAGCGTTTTGGTATCCCGGTGATCGCAACCATTCATGATTTCTATTATGCCTGCCCGACGATCATTCTTCTGGATAACGAAAATCAGTTCTGTCAGAAAGAGGATGCAAAGCTTTCCTTTGAAGAGAGGCAGAAACGCTGCCGGGAATGTCTGCGTCAGAAAAAAGACATTGCAAGCCAGGTTGATTATCTTCGCATCTGGAGAAGGGAAAATAAAAAGGCACTTTCCATTTGCCGGAAACTGATCTTCCCATCCGAAAGTGCGAGGGATATTCTGCTTGAATATTTCCCTTCTCTGAAAGAAAAATGCATGGTCATCGAACACGGAGAAGACAAACTGGAGCGTGATATCATCCATGTGCCGTCTCCGGAGAAACATCAGAAGAGCGAACACCTGCACGTGAAGCTGGATCGTGTGCCGGGAGCCGATCAGGGGCTCAATGACATCAAAGGCTGGGCTTATCTGGAAGGCGTGCCAAACGAAGAGACGAAGATTTATGTGGAATTTACGGACAGCAAAGGCAAAAAGGACTGTTTTCTGGCAAACAAAGTACCAAGACCGGATATTGTCGATGCATTTGGTGCAACAGAAGCACTGATGTGCGGTCTGGATCTTCGTATCAGTACCAGAAAACTTGCCGACGGACCGGTGAAGATCCGTGTCTATGTCAAACATGACGGCGTGTTCTACACGGATAATCAAAGTACCAAAGGAGAATATCACCATCGCTTCGGAAAACGAGGAAGGCTCAATGTGGCATTCCTTGGAGGAATGGTTCCGCAGAAAGGAAGTCTGATGGCAAGAGAGCTGATTCCGATGGACAAAGGTGGGATCAACTGGTTTGTATTAGGTGCGATCGGTGATAAGAATATTCTGGAAATTTCACAGGAGAACTGTTTCTTCAGCTCCACTTACAAAAAAGAGGAACTTCCGCAGCTTCTTGAAGATAATGAGATTGATATTATCTGCATTCTGCCGATCTGGCCGGAGACATTCAGTTATACCGTCTCAGAAGCATGGCTTAATGGGATTCCGATCGTTGCAACCGACATCGGAGCAGTCGGGGAGCGTATCAGAAAGACAGGCGGCGGCTGGCTGGTGAAGCCGGATGCCAGCCCGGATGAGGTGATGCAGCTGTTGCATCATATCATCGATCATCCGGAAGAATATCAGGCAAAGAAAGAGATCGTGGATGATATGGAGATGAAAACGGTGGAGCAGATGTGCGAAGAGTACCGCAGCTTCTACCGGGAACTTCTGGAGTTTACGGAAAAAGAACTGCCGGAAGACAAGATCGACCGGGATTTCATTTTCCAGGGACTGGCTCTTGGCGATCCATCCATTGGCGGCAGCGGCAGCATCGCGGCGATGAACCGACTGAAAAACGAGAATGCGGCACTGAAAGCGTCGATCGAAGTAACAAAAGGAACGATTTCTTATAAAATGGCAAGGAAAATTTCGGATGCGAAAATACCATTTAAAGAGCAGATGAAACGATTCCTTCATCGAAAATAGAGCAGCAGAAAATGAGCAGTCGGAGGCCCGGTGGTTTCCGGCTGCTTTTTATAGAAAATGCTCACTTCCGGTAAAATGCAAAGGTGTGTTCTCCTGAGCCGACCGGAACACAGACGAAGCAGGCATCGGCACGTAAAACATCGGTCTTGATGCCGTCTACATAAGCTTTTACATTCTTGCTGTATGGGATTGGCAGAAAGAGAAAACCGGCATTTTCTGTCGTCACGGTACCGGAGATCTGGTCCTTTTCGGTATTCTCATCGAAAGCAATCTGAGCACCGGTGTAGGCGGATATGGTTTTGACGGAGCCAAGCAGTGCAAGGTCTGTGATCCGACAGCTTTCCTTTTCACAGGAAAAGTTTACCGAGTCGGACGAGATGGAAATGGCGATCTGCACGTTTTTCTTCTCGCCGGCCGTAAACGGGATCTGATATACCATGTCCGAATTCTGTGAGACGGTCAGCGTGCCGTCAGAATCAGCTGTCAGAGCAAAAACAAGATAAACTCGCTGGTAAAGTCTTGATGTGGCGGTATCAAGCTGGATAGCTGCCGGAGAGGAGGGATTTACCGTAAGATCCGTAAAGTCTCGGGAAATGCCGTCCAGGGTGCAGCTTTCCTGAAGTTTTGATGCCGGACGTATCTTCTTTCCGGTGATCTCTTTTGCAAGGGAAGCGGTCGCACTTTCCGAATCCGCAGTGTCGGAATCAGCAGTATCGGCATCCTCCGATCCTTCCCCTTCCAGCAGAACATTCTCCTGAAGGATCCGCTCCAGATCGAGGGAGACATCGCTGTTTAAGATGGAGGTATCTGCCGCACGCGTATAAAAACGTGCAAAAGAGGGCGGGTCCTGACGCTGGGCGGAAGCGGCATCGCCGAACTGCTCACTGTAATAGGAAACGGCGGTATCGTAAAAAGAATCTGCTTCTCCAAAAGAGATCAGACCCATGTGGCGTGCGGCCACAACCAGAAGCAGGCAGAGCAGGCCGCCAAGCAGTATGCCGAAAAAAAGCGAGAGCAAATGTCCGAGGACTTTGTTCTTTGCTTTTTTTGTGTTTTTATCCGAACTGGAATCTGTTTTATCTGAAATCATCGTTTTCACTTTGTCCTTTCTATATGATAAGCGTCTCAATAACTGGAAATCTTTATGAGTCATACGTGATTTTTTCGTGCTCTGCACTCCCAAAATCACGCAAACATTCGAAATTCGCTCATTTTTTTACAAAAAATGGCTGCTTTCTCATGTTTTAGCGGTCCTCATAGACACAAATACGTATGCAAGCATCCGTTTTGTGTCCATTTGTCCCTTGACTCATCATATCACATCTGCCGGAAATCCTGCAATCAAAAATGCGGGAGAAAATCCGACACTTGACAGAAAAGCTTCCTCTATACTATAGTGTACAAAGAGTCTTTTCAGGTGAAACAGAGAAAAAGTTAAGATAAATGCTCTAGATGGAAATGCTTTCCGGAAGAGCAGAAAAGTAAGAGAGGAAACGTATGGATTTTTCGAAACTGGCAAAAAGCCTGAATCCCTACACGATCAAAAAGGGATTTTCTTATTTGAAGCAGTATGGTTTTCAGGAATTTAAAGTGCGATTATCAGAGCGATTTGAAAAAGAAGAAGTCGATTATAATGAGTGGTGTAAGAATGATATTCTGACGGATGAGGAGCGAAAAGCACAGAGAGAACGGATCTGGGAGTATCCGCCGCTGATCAGTGTTGTGGTTCCGATTTACAAAACACCGGAAGTTTTCCTGCGGCAGATGATCGAATCGGTGACGGCACAGACCTATCCGCACTGGCAGCTGTGCATTGCAGACGGAAGTGGAGATACCGCAGGGACAAAACGGATCGTTGACAGTTATCTTTCTGATAAACGTATCAAATATAAGATCCTTGCGGAAAATCTGGGCATCGCAGACAACACGAATGCAGCGATGGAACTGGCGGACGGCGATTATATTGCTCTGTTTGACCATGATGATCTGCTTTCTGAAAATGCCCTCTATGAAGTGGCGG
Source organism: Hominisplanchenecus sp. (assembly GCF_046967715.1). Lineage (NCBI taxonomy): Bacteria > Bacillati > Bacillota > Clostridia > Lachnospirales > Lachnospiraceae > Hominisplanchenecus > Hominisplanchenecus sp. Next base: position 4,067 of record NZ_JBKVNQ010000014.1, on the reverse strand, counting down.
ATCGGATCTGCAAAACAGGGGCGGAGATTGTTTACACAGATGAGGATAAGGTGACAAGTGATCTTTCCGAGCGTTATCAGCCAAATTTCAAGCCGGATTTCAATCTTGATCTGCTGCGTTCCAACAATTACATCTGCCATTTGCTGGTTGTGAAAAAGACACTGGTGCAGGAAGTGGGCGGTCAGAAAAATGAATTTGACGGAGCGCAGGATCACGAGTTTCTGTTCCGCTGCATTGAAAAAGCAAAAGGGATCGAGCATATTCCGAAGGTGCTGTACCACTGGCGGGTGCACAAGGCTTCCACAGCGGACAATCCGCTCAGCAAAAAGTATGCCTACGATGCCGGAAAACGGGCAGTGACAGAGCACATCCGCCGCTGCGGGGAAGAGGCAGAAGTGACTGATACGCTGTTCCCTGGATTTTACCGGGCGAAATATCAGGTGACGGGCGAACCGCTCGTCTCGATCATCATTCCGAACAAGGATGAAAAAGAGACACTCAAAAAGTGTCTGGATTCCATCAAAGAGAAATCAACCTATCGTAATTATGAGATCATTATTGTGGAGAATAACAGCACCGGGCAGGAGATTTTTGATTATTACAAAGAGATTGACGGCAGGGACGGCATCCGGGTCGTTTACTGGAAGTCGGGCTTTAATTATTCTGCTCTGAACAATTTCGGGTTTACATTTGCAAAAGGCGATTATATTCTCTGCCTGAATAACGATGTGACGGTGATCACACCGGACTGGCTGGAGCGGATGATCGGACAGTGTCAGCGAAAAGAGGTCGGCATTGTGGGAGTGAAACTGTATTATCCGGATGATACGATCCAGCATGCGGGCGTGATCATCGGTATTGGCGGCGTTGCCGGGGCGATGTTTGTCGGTATGGCAAGAGAACGCAGCGGTTATCTTAGAAAAGCAATCCTTCAGCAGGATTTAAGTGCCGTGACGGCGGCCTGCATGATGGTGGACCGCAAAGCATGGGAGGGGGCAGGCGGATTCAACGAAGACCTTGCCGTTGCATTCAATGACATTGATTTCTGCCTGAAGGTAAGAAGAGAAGGCTATCTTGTAGTTTATGAGCCGAATGTCGAGCTGTATCACTATGAATCCAAGAGCCGCGGCTACGAAGACACACCGGAAAAACAGAAACGTTTCTTAAGTGAAATTAACTATATGAAAGCACACTGGAGTGAGATCCTTACGAAGGGCGATCCTTATTACAACGAGAATTTCTCACTCAACACCTGCAATTATACACTGAGAAAGCGTTAGGAAGGAATGCATATGGCAGAAGTTACGGTAGTGATACCGAATTATAATGGAATCGGATATTTAAAGGACTGTCTGGATACATTAAGAGAGCAGACCTGTAAAAATTATGAGACAGTCCTTGTGGATAATGGTTCGACGGACGGAAGCCTTGCGTTTGTAAAAGAACATTATCCGTGGGTAAAGATCCTGGCACTTGACCGGAATTATGGTTTTTGCCATGCGGTCAATGCGGGAATCCGGGCAGCAGAGTCTTCTTATGTATTTCTTCTGAACAATGACACAAAGCTGCATGAAGACTGCATTGAGGAGCTGTTGATCATGATGCGGCAGCATCCGCACTGCTTTTCCTGCTCGTCAAGAATGATCAAAATGCACGAGCCGGACAAACTGGATGATGCCGGGGATTATTACTGTGCCCTTGGATGGGCATATGCACTTGGAAAAGACAGGCCGTGGAAAGATTATCTCAAGCCGAGAAAAGTGTTTGCAGCCTGTGGCGGAGCTTCCATGTACCGTAGAAGCGTATTTGAGAAGATCGGACGGTTTGATGAGGCACATTTTGCCTATCTGGAGGATATTGATGTCGGCTACCGTGCCCAGATCTATGGCTATGAGAACTGGTACTGCCCGCGGGCAGTCGTATGGCATGTCGGAAGCGGGACGAGCGGATCAAGATACAATGAGTTTAAAGTACGCCATTCTTCGAGAAACAATGTTTATATGATCTATAAAAATATGCCGTTTCTGCAGATCATACTGAATCTGCCGCTTCTGATTCCCGGGTTTGTGGTCAAGTGGCTGTTCTTTGTCCGGAAAGGCTTTGGGAAAGAATATGCAAACGGTATTTTTAACGGCATTGCCATGTCAGACAAAGAGAAAAAAGTTCCGTTTCAGAAGCGGCATCTGTGGAATTATGTGAGAATTCAGGTGCAGCTCTGGGTGAATGTCGTTCGAAGATTTGTGATGTAATAAAGATAAAAAATAGAAATACAAAACGTAAATTATTTGTAAAACGCTGCCAAAACGGGCAAAAAAGAATTGCCCTTTTTCGGCGTATGCGTTATGATAAGGCAAGCAAACAGGGAGAGGATAACCATGATCAAAGACAATCAAACGCTTCTGAACCGCATCCATGTGGTGGTAGACGCACTGGTGATCGCATGTACCTATATCGCAGCCTGGTTTATTCAGTTTGAGTTTTTCGCACCGGATGTTGCCGGAAAACTTCCGCTTGAGACGTATATGTCAGCCCTGGTCATTCTGATACCGGGGCTGCTGTTGCTCTATCATGCATTCAGCCTGTACACGCCAAAACGGGTGCAGGGACGAAGACTTGAGTTTGGCAACATCGTAAAGGCAAACACCATAGCACTGCTGCTGTTTTTTACGATTGCATATATGCAGCATGAAATCGACTTTTCCAGAAAGATGCTCTGCATTTTCTATGCACTGAACATCGTTGCGGAAACGTTGGTGCGGAATCTGATCCGCATGGTGCTGATGAGCCTTCGCAGACGCGGGCTGAACCAGAAACAGATCCTGCTTGTCGGCTACAGCCGGGCGGCAGAGCAGTATATCGACCGTATCATTGCGAATCCGCAGTGGGGTTACTGTGTCCGGGGCATCTTAGATGACAATGTGGCACGCGGGACGATGTACAAAGGCATCAAAGTGATCGGAAGGATCGAGAATCTGGTCGTGATCCTGCCGGAAAACTGTCTGGATGAGATTGCGATCACGCTGGGACTTGGGGAATACGAGAAACTGCAGCACATCGTTGCACTGTGCGAAAAGTCCGGAGTGCACACCAAATTTATCCCGGACTACAATAACATTATTCCGACCAGACCTTACACCGAGGATTTGCTCGGACTTCCGGTGATCAACATCCGTCATGTGCCGCTGACCAATACTTTCAACAGCATGGTCAAACGCAGCATCGATATTTTCGGGGCACTGGTGGCCATTATCCTGTTTTCACCAATCATGCTGATTTCTGCAATCCTGGTGAAAACAACTTCGAAAGGACCGCTGATCTTCAGGCAGGAACGTGTTGGACTGCACAATAAGCCGTTCTATATGTATAAATTCCGCTCGATGGCGGTGCAGGAGATAAAGGATGAAAAGGCAGCCTGGACGACAAAGAACGATCCGAGAGTGACAGGCATCGGCAAGATCATGCGAAAGACGAGTATTGATGAACTGCCGCAGCTGTTCAACGTCCTGAAAGGAGATATGAGTCTGGTCGGTCCGAGACCGGAGCGGCCTCAGTTTGTGGAGAAGTTCCGGGAGGAGATCCCACGTTATATGGTAAAACATCAGGTGCGTCCGGGGATGACCGGATGGGCACAGATAAACGGATACCGGGGAGATACATCCATCAAACGCAGGATCGAGTTTGACCTGTACTATATAGAGAACTGGACCGTGGGACTGGATATCAAGATTTTGATTCTTACAATTTTTAAGGGCTTTATCAACAAGAATGCATACTAGAAGGGGGATTTGAGATGGCAAGAAAAAGCAAAAGAGAGTCAGATGACCGCAGGTTTGATGACAGAGAGTACCGCCGGGATCCATATTACCGGGACGATTACCGCCGTCAGAGCAGGGGAAACTACCGCAGCGAAGAGAACAGAGGCTATCAGCAGGAAGAATACCGCCGGGATTACGGCAGACAGTATGACCGACGTTACGAGCAGGGATACCGTCAGGACGGATACGGAAGAGACGGCGGCTACCGTCAGGGTTATCCGGGCGGCGGCTATGACGACCGGTACTATGAAC
>NZ_JBKVNQ010000013.1:0-50755 GCF_046967715.1 Hominisplanchenecus sp. | reverse complement strand
TTTCCTTCGATCACAGCTTCCCTGCCGTCTGTGGTCACATCCGCCCCCATCCGGTTCAGCCACGGTGCAATTCGGAAGCGTTCTTCAAAAATACACTCCCGGATCACGCTTCTGCCCCTGGCCACGCAGAGCGTTGCAAGCAGCTGGGACTGCAGATCCGTCGGAAAACCGGGATACGTCTCTGTACAGACCACAGGAAGCGGATTTATCGCTTTTCTTCCATCCAGGTAAAATCCATCTTCCCTGTTCTCATACACTGCACCCATCCTGCCAAGCACATCCAGGACGGACTCCATATCGGATGGACGCATCCCTTCCAGACAAATCTCGCCTCTGGTCGCTGCCGCTGCAAACAGATAGGTGCCTGCCACGATCCGATCCGGCATCAGCGTGTAGGTGCTGTCCCTCAGATGGCTGACTCCTTCTACCAGGATACAGGAAGTTCCCTCTCCTTCGATCTTTGCACCTTTCTCACGCAGAAATCTGCAAAGTTCTGCAATTTCCGGTTCTTTTGCACAGTTTTCAATCCGGGTACGCCCTCTGGCATAAACAGCCGCAAGAATGACATTTTCCGTGGCACCGACACTTGGAAAACGAAGATGGATCCTGCTCCCGCAAAGGCCGTCTGTCACTGCACAGAGCATGCCGTCTGTCTCTTCACAGACAACTCCCATCTTTCCAAGGGAGGTGATATGGATGTCGATCGGCCGCATCCCGATGATACAGCCTCCCGGAAACGGCATTTTCGCCCTCCCGGCTCTTCCAAGCATCGATCCGAGCAGAATGATCGTGGAACGCATCCGCTCGCCGAGCGATGCTGCGACCTCAAAATGTTCTGCTTTTGCAGCATCTATGATCAGCGTCCCGTTGTCTTTCTGTACCGTACAGCCGATATTCTCCAGTATTTCAATCATCACATCAACATCACGAATCGCCGGAACATGATGCAGCGTCGTCCTGCCCGGATGCAGAATGGATGCCGCCATCAAAGGCAGGGCCGCATTTTTGGAACCCTGAAGTGTGATACTTCCGTGCAGAGGTGTTCCACCTGTTATTTCAAAGTATTCCACCCAAACCCCTCCGCTTACTCAATCTGGAAATTGCTTCTATAAAATTATCATATGCATTTTTTCTCGCTTTGCCACCGGCTGACTGCCAAAACCAGCCCCATCTCCGAGAGCAGAAACAAAACGGAAGTACCTCCATAACTGATAAACGGAAGTGTGATCCCGGTATTCGGAATCGTGTTTGTCACAACGGCTACATTTAAAATCACCTGGATCGCGATGTGCCCCATGGCTCCCGCCGCGATCAGTGACCCGAAAAGATCCGGTGCATGTACAGCAATCACCATAAACCTCCAGATCAGCACCAGAAAAACAAGCATCAGGATCGTGGCACCGACAAATCCAAGTTCTTCGCAGATGATTGAAAAGATCATATCATTCTGTGCCTCCGGCACGAATCCGAGCTTCTGGATGCTCTCGCCGAATCCTCTGCCGAACAGTCCGCCGGAACCGATCGCATAAAGTCCCTGGATTGTCTGATAGCCCTTTTCGTAAGCCTCCGGATTCTTCCAGATGGCGATCCTCTCCAGGCGGTAAGACTCCATCCCAAGGAACAACGCCATCATGCCTGCTCCGGCCGCCGCGATCCACACAAACTGCATATATCTTTTGTCCGATACAAACACTACGATCACTGCGATGCCGAGAATGATGATCGCCGTACTTAAGTTGTTCGTCCCTACCAGTGCCACGATCGGCAGTACCAGAGCAATCACAAACACCAGGTTCAGAAAACTGTTCCTTTTTTTCTTCTGTCTTCCGACCATTCTTGCCAGAAACAGAATCACGGCAAGTTTGGCAAACTCGGACGGCTGAAAGGAAAGAGGACCAAGTGAGAGCCATCTTCTGGAACCGTTGTAAGCATTGCCCGCAAATAATACCAAGGTGGATAATGCAAGGGAGATCAGATAGGCTGCGATGGCATATTTTTCAAAAATATGGTAATCCATACAGCTGATCAGGTACATGGCAAGCATCCCGAGTGCCGCTGCAAAAAACTGCTTTTTCATATAATAAAAAGCATCTCCGAAGCGGACACTCCCATTGTAGGAACCGGTGCTGTATAACACTGCTAGCCCAAAAACAACAAGAAACAGCACCATGCATACCAGCAGTACATCTCCTCTGCCGGATTTTGTTCTCATTGCATCACTCCCTGCATTCCCGGATTATAAATTTCTTACTAATTCTTTGAATCTTCTTCCGCGGACTTCGTAGCTTGGGAACATATCCCAGCTCGCACATGCCGGTGAAAGAAGTACGGCATCGCCGCTTTCTGCATTTTCTGCACAAACTTTGACGGCTTCTTCGAGGCTTTCTGTCATGATGATGTTATCAAATCCACACTTACGTGCTGTTTCTGCAATTTTTTCTTTTGTAACACCGAGCAGTACCAGATATTTTACTTTGCCGTCAAAAGACTGAATCCATTCCGTGTAATCGGAGCCTTTGTCATATCCGCCTCCGATCAGCAGAGTCGGGCGTGACATCGCCTGGATGCCCTTGATCGCCGCATCCGGATTGGTTCCTTTGGAATCGTTGTAATAAACAACACCGCTTTTCTCTGTCACAAACTCAATGCGGTGTTCTACTGCCTGGAATGCTTTTACTGCTTCCTGGATCTTTTCAAGCGGAACGCCGTAAGATAATGCCATGCCGGCTGCTGCCATTACGTTTTCGTAGTTATGTTTGCCGACGATATTTAAATCCTGTGTTTTGCAGATTGCAAGTTTCTGACTCTCATCTGCATACCAGATCGTCTCATCTTCCAGATAAAGTCCCTGTTTCAGTTTACGCTCACTGCTGAAAAATAATACCCTGATCTGAAGATTTTCTCCAAATGCACGCAGGATCGGATCTTCGTAGTTGAGGACACAGGTATCTTCGGATGTCTGATTTTTGGTGATGAGCTCTTTGACTCTTATGTACTCTTCCATGGTATGATGGCGGTTCAGATGATCCGGTGTGATATTTAAGATCGCACTTACCTTTGGATGGAACTGATCGATCGTCTCCAGCTGAAAACTGCTGATCTCCGCAACGGTCACACTCTCTTCTGTCATCTTCGGAGCTGCCTGCGTATAAGGATTTCCAATGTTTCCAACGACATAAACGCTCTCTTTCCAGCATTTCATGATTTCACCTAAAAGGCTGGTTGTTGTCGTCTTTCCGTTCGTGCCGGTGATCGCCAGAACATCGCCTTTTGCGTTTTCATATGCCAGCTCTACTTCACCCCAGATGCGGATGCCGGCTGCTTTCATTTTTTCTACCACCGGCAGATCTGTCGGTACACCAGGACTTAATACCACAAGATCCAGCTCTTTTAACTGCTCATCACTGATCTGCCCGATCAGGATCTGTGCCTTGCTTGCGGAAGGCAGTTTCATGCGGATTGCTTCCTCGTGAAGCTTTTCATTGCCATCAAACAAAATTACAGTTGCACCGCTTTTTTCCAGAAGCTCACAGGCTCCGATGCCGCTGATGCCGCTTCCGAATACCAGGACCTTTTTATCTTTAAAATCCATCTTCTATTCTCCTCCTCGATGTTCGTATCTTATACTATGCTGTCAGAATTAAAAACCTGAAGCTATGATGTCTTGCTATGGCTTAATACTCCACCTTGATATCTGTTTATGATACCAGAACGAGTCCCAGCAAGCACAACAGTGCTGTCACAACGGTAAAGACTGCCACAACTCTGGTCTCAGACCAGCCACAAAGCTCAAAATGATGATGGATCGGGGCCATCTTAAAGAATCGTTTTCCGCCGGTCTTCTTAAAGTAGGTGACCTGGATCATAACAGAGAGTACCTCCACCAGATAGATCAGTCCGACAACCAGGATGATCCACGGCATCTTCAGCACATAGGCTGCACCTGCCACAAATCCTCCAAGTGCCAGAGATCCGGTATCTCCCATAAATACCTGTGCCGGATAGACGTTAAATAACAGAAATCCGAGCAGTGCACCGGTAACCGCTGCCGTGATTGGCTCAATGCCGCCGCCAAGCCCGATGGATACAGCAGTAAAGAATACAGCGACCATTGTCGTAACGCCTGTTGCCAGTCCGTCAAGTCCATCGGTAAAGTTGACTCCGTTGACTGTTCCGATCACTGCCAGATAAACCAGCGGAACCGTGATCCATTTGCAGTCAAAATACTGATCGCTGAACGGGATCCTCATCGTCAGGAAACTTTTGTCCACGATCAGGATATACGCCAGAAAAATGGTCGTAACAATGATCTGTCCGAGCATTTTCTGCTTCGGAAGCAGACCGTCGGATCTTCGAAGCACAACTTTCAGATAATCATCCAGAAATCCGATGATACCAAAACCCAGTGTCAGAAACAGAACCGGGATGATGTTCGGATATCTGCGGATAAAGAAAAGAGAGGTGACCAGCACACTGATCAGAATGATCAGTCCTCCCATAGTCGGCGTGCCTGCTTTTTCAAGATGGGACTGTACACCTTCGGTTCGTTCCGTCTGACCGATCTTCAGTCTTTTCAGGAATGGGATAATGATCGGACTCAAGACGACACTGATTGCAAAGGATGCCAGCAATGCAATGATTACTTCTGTACTTATTTTCATATTTACCTCCTGCTGCCGCATAACGGCGGCCTCGTTTTCTGGTTGTCAGGCCGCTTGTCTGCGACGCATAACTCTATGCTAGTATAAAACTTTTCCTCTTTTTTCGCAACTGTTTTATCTTAGTCGGAAAAGACTCCCCTTCTGTTTTATTCAGCAGACAGCAAATGTTCGACTTGATCCATTGTTCTGACCGCATCCGTTTCCTGTGCAGCTTCTTTTTCGATTCCGAGATAAGGCAGAATATTTTCAAAAACCGTCCGCATGACCGGGGCACAAATCGTTCCTCCATAATATACGCCCTGCGGATTGTTTATAATACAGATTCCAAGGATCCTGGGATCTTCTGCCGGAACAAATCCAAGAAAAGAGGAAATGTATTTATTTGCACTTCGCGGCAGTGTCTCGGAAGTCGCTGTCTTTCCTCCTATATGATATCCTTCGATATAGGCCTTTTTGCCGCCTCCTTCGGAAACGACTTTTTCGAGAATCATCCTCATTGTCTTGGAAACCTGCTCCGATACGATCTGTTTTCCTTCCTTATAAGAAAGTGTTTCCAGCAAAGTACCGTCATCTTCCCGCACTTCCACCCCAAAATGCGGCGTGATCTTATGGCCGCCATTGATCAGGGAACACACCGTTGCTGCCAGACGGATCGGCGTGATCTGAAAGGACTGTCCGAACGAGATCGTTGCCAGTTCCACCGGCCCGATATCCTTTTTCTGATGCATGATCGTCCCTGCCTCTCCCGGAAGATCGATCCCAGTCTTTTCGAGCAGACCGAACTGCTGAAAATACCTGTAAAAAGCATCTGTCCCCAGCCGCTGTCCCACTTCAATAAAAACCGGATTGCAGGAATTCATGACCCCCTGCACAAACGTCTCACTTCCATGACCGGTCGTTTTATGGCAGCGTATCCTCCTGTCATCGACAATCCGAAATCCGGGACAGCTGAAAGTATCTTCCGGTGTTACAACGCCCTCTTCCAGAGCTGCCGATGCCGTTATGATCTTAAATGTCGAACCCGGCTCATACGTGTCGTTGATGCAGCCATTTCGCCACATTTTGTTTCTTTCATCCTGAATTTCCTGCTGTGACATGCCATTCGTACTTTTTTTCAGGTTAAACGGATCATTCAGATCGTATTCCGGTACATTTACCATCGCCAGGATCTCCCCGTTCCCGGGCCGCATCAGAATAATGGAGACACTGTCTGCCTGTTTCTGTTCCAGTGCCTGGTAAGCCGCCTGCTGTGCATACTCCTGCAGGTTTGCATCCAGGCTTAAGATTAGATTTTTCCCGGAAACCGGCTCTTTTCTTCCTTCTCCGGTGTCGGATAATTCCACACCTCTGGCATCCGTCATGGTCAGAATCTGCCCGTCTGTTCCTTTTAAGATGCTCTCATATTTGACTTCCAGTCCCACGATCCCCTGATTGTCACTTCCGGTAAATCCAAGCACTTTGGAAGCCAGATTTCCATATGGATAATTTCTCTTATAGTCTTCATCTACTTTCACGCCAGCCAGATCGTATTCTCTTATTTTATCCCCGGTCTGTTTATCCACATTCGTTTTGATCCGCTCAATGGAACTGTTCTTTTCCACGCGTTTCTTGACCTGGTCACGCTCCAGCCCCAGTTCTTCTGTCAGCACATCGATCACTTTTTCCGGCTCTTTGATCTGACTGTGGATCACAGAAATCGTACATACCGTCTTATTATCCGCCAGCACTTTTCCGTTGCAGTCCAGAATTTTTCCGCGGGCCGCTTTGATACTTCGCTCCCTCTCATGGAGATCCTGTGCTTTTTCGCTGTAATAATCTGCCCGAAGCAGCATCAGATACCCCAGCCGCCCAATCAGAAAAAGCATCGCCGCCATGCACAGTGCAAAAACAGCCACGATCTTTTTGCGGTGAAATGTTTTGATCTTTACAAACAATACAAAAAACCTCACAAAAGCTTTCTATTATTATATCGCTGCTTCTGTGAGGTTAAAACTGCAAATTCTTTATATGATGCCAGGGTCAAAAGGTCTAAATCCACATGAGCTTGCTCATAAGTGGATGAAAGACCTTGGGACCCGCCCAGATATGAGCATAAAAGTGGGATGATAATCCCACGATATGCGAATACTGGAGAGGATTGTGGGAGTGCAACGCACGGAACAATCCGTAGGCATCATAGTTGAGGACTTTTGACACCCACATCTTTATATCTTAACCAAATCAAGGAAGTCCCCTGCTTCAATTGCGAATATCCATTTGACTAATAACTGTTATTATTTTCATCAATACCAAGCTTTTCGTTGGTGATCCAGTCCTGCGTACTCACGCCGTCACCACTGTCCTGTGACTGGAGCGGAGCCGGTATATTTGAATGAAACGCCGATCCCTCATCGTCCGTCGTACCCTGCGTCGTGGAATCGCTGCCACTGATCACATTTCCATAAGCATCCGTCTGTGATGTCTGAGCATCGGTTGTGCCTGTCGCAGAGGATGTACTGCCGGATGTCGTTCCAGAGGAAATGACATTTCCGTACTCGTCCGTTTCAGCGGTCGTACCGGAAGAGATGACATTTCCGTACTCGTCCGTCTCAGCGGTCGTTCCGGAAGAGATGACATTTCCGTATTCATCTGTCTCCGTTGTCTCTGATTTTTCTTTGATCAGAGCTGCGTTTCTTCCGTTTTCCACATCTTCTCTGGTCAGTTCCAGCTCCTGAAGCAACTCATCTGTGATCTCTTCCGTCTGTGGAATGTTCAGATACGGAAGCACTTCCATCATGATCTTTCTGGAAATGATCATAGAGTAACCACCAGTTTCCTGATTTTCAACGTTTGGCTCATCGACAACAACATACACTGTAAGCTGCGGATCATCCACCGGTGCACATCCGATGAAAGATACCAGATATTTTCCTTCCCAACGTGTTCCGGTCTCCGGATTGATCTTCTCTGCAGTACCTGTTTTACCTGCCACACGGTAGCCCGGCACTCTTGCTTTTTTTCCGGTACCATCCAGAACAGTCTGCTCCATGGCACTTAACACAAAATCTGCATTTTTCGTGGATACCGGCTGACGCAGAAGGACCGGATTGATATTCTTTACCACTCCGCTGTTATCATCCAGGATCTGCTTTACCATATGCGGCTCATAATAATATCCGCCGTTTACCACTGCATTAAATGCCGCATATTCCTGGATCATCGTGCTGGTAAAAGTCTGACCGAAGGTATTGGTCGCCAGCTCTACCTCGTGCATGCTGTCCCTGTCATACAGTACACCGGTACTTTCGTTCGGAAGGTCGATCCCTGTCCGGCTTCCGAAATTAAACAGTCTCTGGTATTTCAGGAATGGTGTGATCTGCATTTTCATTCCGATCTGCATCATCGCATCGTTACAGGAATTTTTGATAACATCACTTAACGTCTCATCTCCATGACCGTAAATATTATCACATTTGATTTCTGTATCGGTGACAAATTCTCCACCGTCACAGACGTAGGTAGCATCTGTCGTGATCGCACCCATCTCCAGTGCCGATGCTACCACGATCGGTTTAAACGTAGAGCCAGGCTCAAAACTTTCGGATACGCAGTAATTGTACCATTTCTCATTCAGAGCATCTGATTTTTCTTCCTCTGTCATGGATTTCAGCTCTGCGTCCGTATACTTGTCGCTTAAATCGTCCGGATCCGTGAGGTCAAATCCGTGGTTGCTCGCCATCGCATAAATCTCGCCGTTCTGCGGATTTCCGACGATGACACCGATGTTTTTCGCACCTTTGCCGTCCTCGGCATCTTTGCCGTACTCTGCATCAAATTCAGCGATGTACTTTTCCACAACCTGCTGGATGTTGATATCCAGGGTGGAAACGATTGTATTTCCATTGGTCGGTTCAACGATCGTCCTCTGCAGGTCGGAGTTCTCATCCAGATAACCGAACTCTCTGCCGTCTGTCCCGTTCAAGACATCTGTGTAGTAAGATTCCAACCCGCTTGCACCGCCGGAATTGCTTCCGACTCCGATCACATTGCTCGCAAGTGTTTTCAGCGGATAATCCCGGACGTAATCTTCTTCAAACCAGACACCCTGAACACACCGCCGCCTTGCAAGGTCTGTCTTGGTGTACTCCTTTTCAGAATCGATCTCCGTATAGTCCTCAAATGTCTGCTTTTCTTCCAGAGAAATGCCCTTTTTCAGAACCTGATAACGACTACCGGATGTTGCCGGATCAGTAATCAGTGAACGAAGCTCTGCTTCATCCAGACCTAATGTTTTCACAAGTGCATCGATCGTCGGTTCAATGTAATCAATTTCCTGCTCTTTCAGCTTTGCCTGTTCTTCTTCATCACCACCGTTTACCGCTACACAGTCGAGAATGACATTATAGACCTTTTCACTTTTTGCAAACACATTTCCATTGCGATCCTGGATCTCTCCGCGTTTGTATGGGATCGTTCTGCTGTCATACTGTTTCTGTGACAGCACCTGTTTTGCATAATTATCGCCGTTTTTGGCTGTAATATATACAATTCTTAAATTTAATCCCAGTAACACAAACAAAACTAATGCAAAACTTCCCACCAGTTTTTTCTGCATTAGTTTTGAAAAGTGCTTTCTTTTTTTTCTTTTCTTTTCTGCCACTTTATACCACCTGTCTGATTACTCACTCTGTCGGAACATCACTGTACTGTCTTACATAGTCGCTGCTCTTGTCATCGTAAGTTTTTACCTGTTCTTCTCCGGCATAAACCATACCCAGTTTGTTGATGGCAATATTGCGGATCGTCTCCAGATCTACGGACTTCAGTGCACTTTCATAGGCAGCATCATTGCGTTCTTTGAGATCTGCAAGCTTGGCCTCCTGTGTCGCCACCTGATTACGATAGGATGTATTCAATGCCTGTTTCTGAAGAAAGTTGATGCATGAAACAACCACGATCATTCCTGCAATTCCAAGAAAGATAACGTCACGCAGATGCATCTGCAGTGCACGTGCACGGTTGCGTCTTGTTTTGGCACTCGTCCGTTTTCTGCGTCGCGGCTGTTCCTGTCTTCTCTCGGTTTCTCTCTTTTCCGGTACAGGGCGAGTCTGTAATTTGCGAACGGTACTGCCATCAATATAAGCATATCGACCTGTCTGTCTTATGTTATCATCTCTGCGATAATTTCTCTCTGCCATATCGACCCTCCTGTCTCTTACATTTGTCTCTGTTTACCTGTTTCATGACTCCTCTTCCTCCCGTCTTCTTTCGAAAACACGAAGTTTGGAGCTTTTTGCTCGTTTATTATATGTTAGTTCTTCCTCACCCGGTATAATCGGCTTTCTGGTGACCACAAAGCCCTTGGATTTCCTGCCGCATACGCAGACAGGAAACTCCCTTGGACATATACACGGATTTTCATTTTTTCTGAAGTTGTTTTTTACGATTCGATCTTCCAGCGAATGGAATGTAATCACACAGATCCTTCCTCCGTCATTCAAAAAATCGATCATGCTGTCCAGCGAATCCCTTAAAACTTCCAGTTCTCTGTTCAGTTCGATCCGAATTGCCTGAAAGGTCTTTTTGGCCGGGTGTCCGCCTACTGCTCGGACTTTCATAGGTATGGCTGCTTTTATGATTTGAATTAACTCCCCAGTTGTTTCAATTTCTTTCTGCTGCCTTGCATTTACAATGTGCTTCGCGATGTTTTTTGCGAACTTCTCTTCGCCGTAATCGCGGATGATACGGTACAGCTCCATCTCGCTGTATCCATTCACAATATCTTTTGCGGTCATATCCTGACGCTGATCCATCCTCATGTCAAGCGGTGCGTCTTCGCGGTATGTAAATCCCCGCTCAGCCGTATCCAACTGGTAGGAGGATACCCCGAGATCCAAAATAATCCCATCTGCCGATGAAATGCCAATGCTTTTCAGTTCCTTTACCATATTGCAGTAATTGCTGCGAATAATAGTAACTTTATCTCCAAACTCCCCTAATCGCTCCTTTGCCGCTTCGATCGCAGCTGCATCCTGATCAATGCCGATCAGCCTTCCTTTATCCGAAAGATGTCTGCATATTTCATAAGAATGCCCTCCGCCACCTAACGTGCCGTCCACGTATATGCCGTCCGGTTTGATCTGCAAAGCTTCAATGCTTTCCTTCAATAGTACAGATTTGTGTTTAAATTCCATATTGTCCTCCCCAGGCTATATGCAAAGTCCCAAATCCGACATCTGCTCTGCAATATCGTCCATGTTATCGCAGGAATTATTTTCCATCCATTTGGTTTTGCTCCATATTTCAATCCTGTTTAACATACCGGCAAGCACTACATCTTTCTCAAGACCTGCAAATTCTCTCAGCGGTAACGGTAAGAGAATTCTCCCCTGCCTGTCCAGTTCACATGGTGTAGCTCCCGCCACAAAAAACCGGGAGAACTGCCGTGCATTTTTGTTTGTAAGCGGTAATGCTTTTAATTTTTCTTCAAAGATCTGCCATTCATTTCCCGGAAATACAAATAAACATCCATCCAAACCTTTCGTAACGATAAACTCATTTTTCAGTTCTTCTCTGAATCTGGAAGGGATGATCAGTCTGCCTTTGGCATCAACTGTATGATTGTATTCGCCCATGAACATACGGCACACCCTCTTTCGTGCTGTGGCTGTGGTTTTCACTCCATTTTTTACCACTATGCACCATTCTTTACCACTTATGTGTTAATAATATCCCAAAGCACATAAAAAGGCAAGTGTTTCTTGGCGTTATTTTTTATTTTTTTCTGTACATTTCCGCTTTTTTTCACCGTTGTTTGTCACAGATATGTCACCAATCGTAAAAGAATACCGCCGTATTCTTTTGCGAATTACGACGGTATTCTTTTTCGGCTTTCGGAAAAGCAGTCGTTATTTTCTTTCTGCCGTTCTGAAAATATTTCTCAGTTTATTATTTTTTCTTTGCTGCTTTTATTTTTACTGCTTTTGTTGTCTTTGCAGGACTATAGGTTTTCTTTTTCACTGTCACGATACGGTAATAGTATTTCATTCCTTTTTTCAGTCCTTTTTTGTCGGTGTATGTGCATTTCGTTCCTTTTTTCAGCACTGCGATCCTCTGATAGCTGCCATTTTTCTTTGTGGAACGATATAGCAGATAACCGGTTGCCCCCTTCACTTTCTTCCAGCTCAGAACTACGGTTTTGTCCGTTTTGGCTTTTGCCGTCACTTTTGTGGTCGCTTTTGGAAGTGTAATCTTCTTTGCACTGCCCTCTTTGCCGGTCAGACTGCCTTTGATGGCTTTTGCATAGTAGGAAGACGTTCCGCTTACCGGATTCTGATCCAAGAATACGGTTCCGGATGTCTGACCGATCATCGTCACTTTGCTTCCCTTTTTGCGGTAGATCTGATAGCCGGTTGCACCCTGTACTGCCTCAACGGTGATCTGCACTGCCGTCATCTTTTTCTTGGCAATGCTTTTAACGCTTACGATCTGCGGAGCCTGAATGGTTTCTGAAGGTGTCGGCTTCGGATCCGGGGTCGGATTTGGCTTTGGTTCTGGCTTTGGATCAATGTCCGGAAGCGGATCCGGGGTTGGTGTTTCGTTCTTCTCCCATTTTGCACAGAGTGTGATATCTGTGCTAACCGGTGTTTCAAAATCATATTTCTGATCTTCCAGATACCATCCAAGGAAGGTATAGCCTTCTTTCTGCGGTGCTTCTTTTTCGCTTGCTTTCTCTCCTTCTTTTACGGAAACGCTCTCTTTTTCTCCGTCCACATCAAAGGTAACGGTATAATATTTTTCCGGTTTGACGATGTCTTTCATGCCCCAGCTTCCATCTGCCGTTGATCTTGGCTTTACCTGATCAAGAATTTCGGATGGGATCTTACTATAATTGAGTACTTCAAAATCGGCTGCATTATCACCCGTATCGATAAAGCTGATACGGCGGATCGCCTTTTTCTTGGAGATGATCGTATCATTTTCCGGATCTGCCAGTGCAGTTCCTTCTGCTGCTTCTTCATTGACAGAGACACCGTCAATCTGCTCTTCGCCTTTCTTCAGCAGGATGCGGTACTGTTTGTTGCTGATCGCAAGATCCCATTCCTGATCTGCTTTCTCGATCGTACAGATCAGATCTGCAGAAGTCTTCTCTTCCTGACCTTTGATCAGATAAGAAGTGTGAGATGTGACCGTTCCGGTCAGCTCCAGCTGTTTCTGTGTGCTTCCGCTGAGGTATTCGATGGTATAACCGCTCAGTCCGATATCCTCTGCGGTTGGATTGTAAAGTTCAATAAAGCTTGCAGATACCGGTGTTTTGCCTTTTCCGCCGCCTCCGTATACCTGATTGATGATCAGATGTGTCGTCTGGGCTTCTTTTTCCACAACGGCTGCCGTCTTTTCACTGGTCAGTGTGCCTGTTTCCACACTGCTTGTCACTTTCACGAAAATCTGCTTTCCGGTCAGTCCTTTCTCCACACTTAAAAATGCACTGTTTGCACCGGGAATCTCTCTTTCGTCTGCCATCCACTGATAAGACAGTGTTCCGGTATTATTGGTGATACCTGCATCATCTGCATAAAGTGTTGCTCCGACAATGGCATTTCCACGGATGGATACACTGCCTGCCAGCTTTGCCGGGGTCGGATCCGGGTCCGGTTTTGGTGTCTCACCGCTGCCCCATGCTCCGTCTGCCAGGCTTCTCGGATATTTCTCCGTTGCAGCAGTGGCATCGTCTTTGTAGCTGACTACCTCAAAGTCTGCGGTATTGTTGTTCGTATCTGCAAATCCGATACGGCGGATCGCTTTCTGCTTGCTGATCGTACCGTCCGAAAGTGTACTTCCTTCTACATTTCCTTCGTTTACGGAAACGGCATCTTCGACTTTATTTCCTTTATAAAGCGTTATCTGATATCTCTTATTGTCAATCGTCTGTGTCCATTCCTGGTCAAATTTGCTTACCGTAAACTTGATCAGATCCGGTGTGGATGTATCCTGCTGTTCACATCGGATCAGATAGGACGTATGGGACGGTACGCTTCCGGAAAGTGCAAGTTTTACTTCCTGCGGTGTATTACTCTTGCCGTTTGAAAGATATCCGATGCTGTAACCTTCCAGTGAGATTGCATTGTCCGTCGGATTGTAAAGTTCGATAAAGCTGTGGCTTACCGGTGTGCTGTCATTGGCACCGCCGCCGTATACCTGATTGATGATCAGATGATCGTTTTTCAGTTCTTCTTTGATCACGGCATCGGTCGGTGCACTGACAAGGCTTCCTGTTTCTATGGAGCTTGTCACTGCAACGGTGATCACTTTTCCGATTTCTGCCTCTGTCAGTGTATAGTTCTCTCCGTTTGCACCCTCGATTGCTTTTCCGTCTGCCATCCACTGGTAAGACAGTGTTCCGCTGTTATTGGAATCCTGTACGCCAGCACTTAAAACGGCACCGACCTTTGCTTCTCCGCTGACCGTAACCTTTCCGGTCAGTTTTTCTGCGGCGATCGCCTTTGTGAAATCAACATAATTGCTCAAAGATCCGCCGGAAAGCAGATTGCCGGAGGCATCCATGCCTCGTACCTGTACGGTGTTCAGTCCGCCCTCTGTCCTGGTCAGAAGATCATCGGATACTTCAAAAACAGCTTTGCCATTTTCTACGGTCACGGTTGCACCAAGCACACCATTTACATAGAAGCCGACTTTTTTGATGCTGTTATTGTTTTTAACCTCTGCCGTCAGAAGTACTTTTCCTGCTGCTGAAGTTGTCTCTGTCACAGAGATTGCAGAAGATGCCCTGTACTTTCCAAGAGAAGCAAGCAGCGTATCTACACTGGTGAACTGCTGATCCATCCAGTCCAGACGGTTCTTCAGGAAGGTGCGAAGCCGTTCCACTTCACTCTCAAATGTAGAGCGATGCATCAGATAGCCCGCCTGATAATTGGCATTTCCGGATTCCAGCAGATATTCTTTCTGCTGATCCAGGATACCGCCTGTCTTTACAATGTCCTCAAAATTCTGACGGTTTTCTTTGTAACATTCGTAAAGTTTCGTTACAAAATACGGATCTCCGATCAGCGTCTTATACCAGGAATTTGCCTGTGCTTCTGCCGACCTTGTCACGACCATCCATGCCCGGTAATTGCTGGTCTCTCCGGCACTGATCTGGCTGTTGGAGGTCCAGTCCATATCCCATACCGGTCCGATAAAGAGCTTTCCGCCGAGGTCTTTGTACATGTAGGTACTCTTTTTCATGGTTTCCGTGTTCCAGTAAAATTCATTTAACATCAGATAACGGACCAGAGAATCCAGATCCACCAGATCGGTGTAGTGCTTCTTCTCTCCATTGTAGGTCGTATAATAATCCTCAGAATTGATACTGTCCTCGACAGCCTGTACATAGTTCTGTGCCGCTGTAAACAGCTCGGTGTTCGTATTGGCAAACTCCGGATTTTTGAACATGATCGGCTGATTTTTCTTTGTATGGAATTTTGAGACTTCGTCATAATATGCATCCAGCTCAAACAGATATCCGCCGGATACGTCTATCTTTCCGCTGGAATCTTTCGGAAGATCTGTGTAGTAATCTTCAATCTGATAAGTTTTTCCATTATAACTGAGGCTTCCGCTGGTGATCCATTCCAGATGTTCAGTCATATAATCTTCCAGTGCATCCTTTGCGTCACCCTTGATGCCTTCTTTTTTGGCGATCGCCTTTGCCGCATCACTTGCCACATCTTCCCAGTTGTGGATATTCACTCTGGATTTATCAATCCTTACGTTTCCTACCAGTTGATAATTTCCGGCGTAGACACCGTTCAGGATCACTTCTACATTGGTGGATTTCAGATAGACCATACCCATCTTTCCGGACAGGTCGTAGGATGTCTTGTTACGCAGCAGAGACTCATCCATATAGTTTGCCAGAAGTGCCCAGTGTTTGCTGTTGCCAAATCCGAGCAGATTGGTTTTGGAATCCAGTTTGATCTTATATGGAAGTTTGGAATATCCCATATTCCAGGTACTGTTTCCACGACCGCGGATGGAAATACCGCCGTCATAAAGCGTGGTGTTCGTGCTGTTAAAGCTGTCATTGCCCTGGATCTTCATGGTTGCCTGTTTGTAGGTCTCTTTGCTTGTAATGCCATATCCATCTTTCGTATTGATATAGACAACCGGAAGTTTGCTGCAGTAGATCTTTTTCTCTGCCACGGTCGCTCCGGTACTTTTCAGGCTCGCACGCACTGTGATAAAGGTATTGAGATCCGCACTTGTCGGTGTATAACTATCACTGTCTGATAGAGTACTCTTATCTTTCTGCCATACATAAGTAAACTCGGTATCTGCCGGTGCATTTTTTACAGAAGCTTTCATCAGCTGTCCCGGCTTTGCATACTCCCGGTCAAATTCAATCTCCAGATCGGATTTGACGGTTACTTTGACCATCTTTGTCTTTTGTGTCTTCGATGTGGTCGCAGTCAGCGTCACTTCGGTATCTGCCAGCACGCCTTTTACCTCTGCCCTGCTTCCGTTTATTGTGATCACATCCGGATTGCTGCTGCTCCAGCTGATCGTCTCTTCTCCGTCTTCTCCTGCGTAAGTCAGCGGCAGGGTGAAATCTTTGGTGACAGAAGATGCTTTGTCACCGTCCGCAAACGTCGGTGACGGGATCGGCACCACTACTTTTCCGTCCGTAACTTTTGGCATAACCTGACCGGATTTGGAAATATACCAGTAATCCGCACCAAGTTTTTCTGCCAGTGCTTCACTTTTCAGGTCACTTTCACTGACGGAACCGCCCTCCGTATAGGCAATTCCGCTGCCTTCCAGATAATAACAGCCTGTAATATTTGCTGTGTTGGAGGACGCTGCTGTATTCTGGCTGTAGCCATTGATCGCATAACCGCCGGAACCTTTGTATGTCACAGTTCCGATATTCAGACAGGAAGTAAGGCTTCCGATCTCACCACCCTGATAAATCCTTCCGATGATGCCGCCACACCGCACCGGTGGTGTGGAAACTGCAGATGTCACATTGACAGAAGCCGCATTGTAAAGGTTGCTCATATGTACACCTGCCGTGTTATTGCGTGACTGACCAATGATACCGCCTACGCCGATCAGGTCACCGCCGTTGTTTGCCGTCACTTCGATGCTGCCGCCCAGCACAGCAACGTTGTCGATCTTTACAAATCCGTCGGCATCTGCTGCCAGCGTGCCGATCGTATCTCCGCCGCCAAGATTATGGCTGATGGATACATCTGTAAATACAATATTTTTCACTTCCGCATAATCCGATGCATCATCGCTTCCGAGCATTGCAAACAGTCCGGACTGACTGATGCGGTAACCGCTGTTGTTTGATCCGTCACACTGGATCGTAAGCCCGGAGATCACATGACCGGCTCCGTCAAACGTACCGTTAAAAACACGTTCACCGGAAACGAGGGCATACTGACTGCCGCCGCTTCCTCCGATCGGTGTCCAGTCACTGCCGGAAAGATCGATATCATCGGTGAGCACATAGTCCCCGTCCATCGGATAGTCCTTGTCTTTGCCTATTTTTTTCAGCTCGTCTGCATTTGAAATCCCTATCTGCCCCGATGCTTCTGCCGCATGGACCTGCCACGATCCCGGAACGATCGTCATACTGGAAACGGTCATCACCAATGCCAGCCCGGTCGCAAGACTCCTCCTTAACAATTTTTGTACTTTTTTCATTTCTACCTCCTGATTTTTCACTCTCTCTTTGTTGTTTTTTACTAATATTTTCATTCTACCACAGGTATTTTTGTTTGTCATGTGAATTTTAGCTGAAAATATCCTGAAATACTTCGCCTGGCATTTTATATGATGTTGGGGTCACAGAAAATTTTTCTTACATTTCCGTACACCAAACAAAAAAAGCCGGAATATCTTTTATATATTCCAGCCTTTCTTATCTTTTTCATTTCAGCTATCCTTACACCTGAGCCAGGTCAATATACTGCTCGATCAGCTGATCGACTTTGATATTCTGACGATAGATCTCTTCGGCGTTTCCGGACAGAATGATCTCATCCAGTTTTCTTCGCTCACACTCAATACTTTCTTTGATTTTTTCCACTTCGCTGCGTATTTCGTTCATTTTACTCATCGTACATCCCTCAATCTTTCTGTGCTTTTACACGGTTTTTTTTGCCGTGCATCTTTTTCGTTGAATCAATATTACTGCGATGGAGACAATGGCTACCACTGCGGAAAGCACCTGCGATACCGGAAGTTTGATCCCCGGAAGCAGAAGCTGATCCGTACGGAGTCCCTCAATCCAGAATCTTCCGATTCCGTAGCCTGCAAGATAAAGTAAAAATATCTCGCCGTCAAACTTCTTATGCTTCGTAAAAAGCAACAGCAGCAGCAGAACGCCAATATTCCAAAGGTTTTCGTATAAAAAAGTCGGGTGCACCTGAATATACTGTACGCCGTCGATCGTCTGCAGGTGCTCCATCATCTCCTGCGTGACATCGGAACTGCGTACGGCATTCAGTGGCAGCTGCATCGCAAACAGACCATTTGTATAGCCGCCGAAAGCCTCTCTGTTGAAAAAGTTGCCCCAGCGACCGATGATCTGTCCCAAAACCAGCCCGACACATGCGGTGTCTGCCATCAGCCAGAAATTTTGTTTTTTTATTTTTACATATACATAAAATGTAATCACTGCCGCGATCACACCGCCGAATATCGCCAGTCCGCCTTCCCGGAAATACAGAATGTGGATCAGATTGTCTTTGTACTGATCCCAGGAAAAGATAACATAATACGCTCTCGCCCCGATCAGTGCGATCGGGATCGCATAGAGTGCCACATCAAAATACTGATCCGGATTCTGGTTTGTTTTCTTCGCCACCCACATGGCGATGCACAGACCCAGAATCATTCCGCATGCGATGATCATACCGTAATAGGCAATCTCAAAGCCACCGATGCTGATCGACTTTCCGACATTTGATAAATGAATCCCAAGATTTGGAAAATTTATGGATGTATTCATAACATCACCTCTTTATTTTTCCAATTATACATTGAAGCGGAACAAAACAACATCTCCGTCTTTGACTACGTAATCTTTGCCTTCCAATCCTACCAGTCCTTTTTCTTTTGCTGCAGAATAGCTTCCGCAATCCAGAAGATCCTGATAATTGACTACCTCGGCACGGATGAATCCACGTTCAAAATCGGAATGGATCTTGCCTGCCGCCTGCGGTGCCTTTGTTCCTTTTTTGATCGTCCAGGCTCTTGTCTCAGTCTCACCTGCAGTCAGGTAACTGATCAGGCCTAACAGACTGTAGCTTGCTTTGATCAGTTTCTCCAGTCCGGACTCTTTTAATCCCAGATCTTCGAGGAACATTTTTCTTTCATCCTCATCCAGTTCAGAAATCTCCTGCTCGATCTGTGCACAGATCACAAATACTTCACTGCCGTTCTTAGCTGCAAAATCCCGGACTGCCTGCACATAAGCGTTGGATGCTCCATCATCTGCCAGATCATCTTCAGATACGTTTGCCGCATAGATCACCGGTTTTGCAGTCAGAAGATTGTACTCTGCAAACCATGCTTCCTCATCCTCATCCTGAAGTTCAAATCCGATCGCCAGATTCCCTTCTTCCAGATATGCTTTTAATCTCTGCAGGAAATCCACTTCTTTTGCAAGCTTCTTATCATTTCTTGCACCTCTGCTGCTCTTTGCGATCCTTCTCTCCAGGATCTCGATATCAGAAAAGATCAGCTCCAGGTTGATCGTATCAATATCTCTTGTCGGATCTACGCTTCCGTCTACATGGATCACATTGGTATCCTCAAAGCAGCGGACAACATGCACGATCGCATCAACCTCACGGATATTTGCCAGGAACTGATTTCCAAGTCCCTCTCCTTTGGATGCTCCTTTTACCAGACCTGCGATATCTACAAACTCGATCACAGCCGGTGTCACTTTTGCTGAGTGATACAGATCTGCTAAAAGATTCAGCCTTTCATCCGGAACGGTTACGATACCGACATTCGGGTCGATCGTACAGAACGGATAGTTTGCGGACTCTGCTCCCGCCTTTGTTAAAGAATTAAACAGTGTACTTTTTCCTACGTTTGGCAATCCTACAATACCAAGTTTCATTTGTAATTTCCTCTCTTTATGTAAATGACATTTTGCTCTTTATCAGCACCAACAGTGTAACACAGTAAACCTCCTGATTGCAAGTCCCCAGAAAAAGAACTCATCGACAAAATTTTACTGTTTTTCTTCGTTATTCGACCTTTTTCGACAGGAATATCAGTCTTTCGACTCGATCACCAACAGAACCCCTTCCGAAAAGTTGATCCGACATGCCTCTTCTGTGATCTCATTGCTTACGCAGAGCGGATCCATTCCCTCCAGAAGATAATGATCAAGCGGATAAAAAACACCCTGCAGCGTCAGATCTTTCACTGCACCTCCCATGGCAAACAAAGAAAGATATTTGCCGAACTGTTCCTCTTTTTTTATGGATACTGCATGATCCGTCAGCCACATTTTGTTGTGTTCATCCAGAAGATATGCCCGCACACCTTTTTGCAGAGCAAGAAACAGGATCCGTACATTTGCAGCGGTATGGTCGATGCGTGCCCCGGTTCCGCCAAGGATCGTAATTTCTTCTGCCCCAAGTTCCAGTGCCAGACGAAGAGCCACATCGGTGTCTGTATAATCTTTGACCGGATTGAGCCTTTTGATCGGAACGTCGGTATTTTTCTGAAAATACTCGTATTCCGTCTCGCCAGCCGAATCAAAGTCTCCGACAATGTGTGTGGGCATGATTTGATTTTTGTGACAGAAGATCACTCCCTTATCTGCCCCGATCACGTAATCCCAGGTCTGTGTCCTCAAAAAAGCAAGGGCAAAATCGGTCTGAATTTTGCCCCCGCTTATGATCACTGCTCGCTTCATTTGTGATTCTCCTGATAATCTGCCAGCAGTTTCCGGTATTTTTCTGCATTTTTTGCCGTTTCTTTGCCAAAAACAGCCGATCCGGCTACCAGGATGTTGGCTCCTGCCTCTAAAACAGCATCGATCGTCGCAGCGTTGATGCCGCCGTCAACTTCAATATCGGTCTGAAGTCCCCGCTCTTCGATCATGGTACGCAGCTCTTTCACCTTTCCGGTGCAGTACGGAATGTATTTCTGGTTTCCAAATCCAGGATTTACGGTCATCAGAAGTACCATGTCCACTTTCTCCAGAAGGTAATCCAGCTCATGCAGAGAAGTAGAAGGGTTCAGTGCAATACCAGCTTTCTTTCCCAGCTGATGGATCTGCTCGATTGCACGATCCGGATGTTTGCAGGCCTCTGCATGGATCGTGATGATATCCGCCCCGCTTGCCGCTGTCTCTTCGATATAACGCTCCGGCTGTTCTACCATCAGATGGACGTCAAATACCATATTGCTCATTTTCCGGATGGATTTGATGATCGGGAATCCAAATGAAATGCTCGGTACAAACATACCGTCCATCACATCAATATGAAGATAGTTTACGCCCGTCTGCTCAACTGCCTTTATTTCCTCTCCCAGTCTTGCAAAATCTGCGGAAAGAATAGACGGTGATAATTCGTACTTCATAAAAATTAGTACCTCCTTTTTTGTTTCAGTTCTTCATACAGTTCTTTATAGCTTTCGTAGCGTATAGAACTGATCTTTCCTTCTGCCAGTGCTTCTTTTACACCACAGTCAGGTTCACTCAAATGCATACAGCCCTGAAAACGACAGTATGGCTCATATTTTCGAAACTCTGCGAAATATTCTTTTAAATCTTCTTTTTCAAAATCGGTAAGATACAACGAACTGAATCCGGGCGTATCCATCAGATACGTGTTGTCACCGATGGAGAACAGTTCAGAATGACGCGTTGTATGCTTGCCGCGGTCGATCTTCTGACTGATCTCACCGACCATCATCTCTGCCTTCGGATAGAGAAAGTTGATCATCGATGACTTGCCGACACCGGACGGGCCGGCAACAACGGTCGTTTTATCTTTCAAAAGCTCTCGTATCTGTTCTGTCCCTGCCTGCTCTTTTACACTGGTAAAAAGAACCTGACAGCCACAGTTTTCATAAATCTCCTGAAGTCTTGCCGCCTCTTGCGGCTCTGCAATATCACTTTTGTTAAAACAGACAAC
Source organism: Hominisplanchenecus sp. (assembly GCF_046967715.1). Lineage (NCBI taxonomy): Bacteria > Bacillati > Bacillota > Clostridia > Lachnospirales > Lachnospiraceae > Hominisplanchenecus > Hominisplanchenecus sp. The sequence continues at coordinate 28,938 of NZ_JBKVNQ010000013.1, read as the reverse complement.
GACTGGTACATTCTGACGCTCCATTGAGATCAGGAAACGATCCAGAAGACTCAGATTCGGAGCCGGCCTGCTGATTGCAAAAATGACCATCGCCTGATCTACATTTGCAACGGCCGGACGGATCAGTGCATTTTTCCTGGCAAGGATATCCCGGATATTTCCTTCTCTTTTTTCTTCGTCCAGGATATCGATCACCACATCATCTCCGACCAGCGGTTTTATTTTATTTTTTCGAAAAATACCCTTTGCTTTACACTCATACACGCCTTTTCCGGCGATATGGACATAATAAAACCCGGCAATTCCTTTTATAATCTTTCCCTGCATGAAAACTCCGTATTCTGCACACCGCTATTTGCTGAACGGTACGCCTTCATATTCTACTTTTTTCAATATATTTCCATCGTCATCCAGCACATAAACATACGCAGTTGCACTGCTGCCGGAATCGGATGTCATTTTCAGGCTGTACGGGAACTCAACCACTTCTCCGTCCACCAGAGTCGTTGTCTTGCCGTCCTGCACCAGCTCAATGCGGACTTTCTCATCGTTGTAGTCCTGCGGTGCATAAAGCTTTACATCGGTAGAATATTCTGCCTTTGCACTGGTTTCTTTGGATTCCGTTTCCTTTTTCGTCTCTTTGACGGTCTCCTGTGTTTCCGTATCCGTTTCCGTGTCCGATGCAGGATCGGAACTGTCGACACTTCCGTCTCCGCCATTGCTGATGTAAAGTGTAACGGTAGAATTCGGGGCAACTTCCTGTCCTGCTCCCGGACTTGTATAACTGACATGTCCCTGGGCGATGGAAATATCATACACTTCCTGCTGGTCACATTTCAGCCCCAGCTTTTCCAGTGCTGCTTTCGCATCGTCTGCTGACTCATTCTCCAGATCCGGCAGGGTGATCTTGTCGCTTCCGGTACTTACCGTGTAAGAAATGGTCGTATTTTTATCAACCATCTCGCCCTTTGCCGGCTGCTGAGCCATGATCTGACCCTTGTCATAATCGGTGGACGGTTCTTCTCCGGCATACTCAAGCCCAAGACCAGTATCTGCCAGCATTTCTTTTGCCTCTGCTTCTGTTTTGCCAAGGATGCTCGGCACTTCGACCTGACCGGAGATCTGTGTCGTCTCAGTTGCGGTCGTTGTCTCTGTCTGCTTCTTGTTGCTTCCGCCTGCCAAAAATCCAAGGTCAAACAATCCGGTCGCACTTCCGACCAGTGCCAGAAAGATTGCCAGGATCAGAACGCCTACGACAATGCTGCCGATCGTCATGAATTTCTCCAGTTTCGGATTGACTTCCGGCTCCTGCGGCTCTTCCGGCTGATAATATCCGCCGGCATAATTCTGTGGATTCTGATATCCATTGTTTGCATACTGCTGTCCTCTGCCCTGCATATTCTGCGGATTTCCCATATTCTGCGGGTTCTGAGGATTTGGCATGCCGGTATTGACCGGTTCTTGATTTGCAGGATAAGGCTCTTCTGCCTGCTGCATCTCATTGCGTCCTTCTTTGATCTTGTTCAGCTCATCCTGAGAGACGATCACGGTATGTGCACGGCTGTCAAGCGGTGCAATCTTTACAAAGTCACCTTCCGGGTTGACCAGAGACTCCTTTAAGTCACTGATCAGCTCTTCCATGTCACTGTATCGTCGATCCGGGCTTTTCTGCGTACATTTATAGATGATCTGTACCGTACTTTTCGGCAGTTCCGGCACATATTTACGCGGTGACTGGATCTCCTCCTGCAGATGTTTCAGTGCAATGGCGACCGTCGTGTCACCGTCGAACGGTACATGACCGGTCAGCATCTCATACATCGTGATACCAAGCGAATAGATGTCACTCTTGTAGTCACTGTAACCGCCTCTTGCCTGCTCCGGTGAACTGTAGTGTACCGAGCCCATAACATTGGAACTGATCGTATTGGATGTCGCCACTCTTGCGATACCAAAATCCGTGACTTTTACTTTTCCATCTGTGGAGATGATGATATTCTGCGGTTTGACATCACGATGGACGATGCCGTTGTTGTGTGCCGCCTGCAGCCCCATCGATACCTGGATCGCAATGCTGGTCGCTTCCCGCACTGCGAGTCTTCCCTTTTTCTCGATATATTCTTTTAAGGTGATCCCTTCTACCAGCTCCATGACAATGAAACTGATGCCGTTGTCCTCACCTACATCATAGACATTTACAATATTCGGATGTGCCAGTCCTGCCGCAGACTGTGCCTCCACACGGAATTTCGTGATAAATCCCTTATCTTTTCGGAATTCAGGTTTCAATACTTTCACTGCAACAAAGCGGTTCAGTGTATGGTCTTTTGCCTTATATACATCTGCCATACCGCCGGAACCGATCTTGCTGATGATCTCGTATCGATCCTGGATAAACATGCCTTCTTTTAACATTGCTCCACCTCACCTGTCAGCGGCTGTGCCAGTACAACCGCGATATTGTCCTTGCCGCCATTGCGATTTGCCCGTTCAATCAGGTCCATGGCGATCTTCGGCAGCTCTCTGCCGCTTTTGATTATTTTTTCAATTTCTTCATCTTCTACCATGTTGCTCAGTCCGTCGGAACATAAGAGCAGGATATCTCCTTTTCTTAAGTCCTCGTCAAAAAAGTCAATCTCCAGTTTTTGTCCTGCACCGACTGCTCTGGTGATGATATTCTTGTTCGGGTGATTTCTCGCCTGCTCCGGGCTTAACTCGCCCGCCCGCACCATCTCTCCTACCAGAGAATGGTCTCTGGTGATCTGTCTGATGTGATCCCGTATCAGATACAGTCTGCTGTCTCCTACATTTGCAACATAAAGGTAATTTTCAACCACGGTTGCGGCTACGACGGTCGTACCCATACCGCTCAGTTCTTCGTCTTCTGCTGCCTTTTCCAGCACTCTTTCGTTTGCTGTTTCAATTGCACTTCGAAGTACACGGATCGGATTTCGTTCTCTGCTTCTTTTAATATGACTGACGATCACTTCGGCCGCATAGCGGGATGCCATATCGCCTGCCTGATGTCCTCCCATACCATCCGCAACGATCAGAAGGTTCGGCAATGGTCCTACCGGAGTGTCAGAAGCAAACACAAAATCCTGGTTCGTGGTTCTTTTCTGCCCTACATCTGTAACACAGCATGATCTCATGCCTTTACTCCTTTTTTTCTTTATCCATATAACTTTTCCTAAGTTGTCCACAAGCACCGCCAATATCACGTCCCATTTCTCTTCTAATAGTAACATTTATTCCGCAATTTTCAAGTTTATTTTTGAACTCCACAATCACTTTTCGTTCCGACTGCACATAAGAACGTTCTTTTACCGGATTGACCGGTATCAGATTCACATGGCAGTTGATGCCATGGATCAGTTCGTAAAGCTGCTTTGCATCTTCTTTTGAATCATTCTGTCCGCCAACAAGGCTGTACTCAAACGTGATGCGACGTCCGGTCTTTTCATAATAATACCGGCAGGCATCCACCGCCTCATGGATCTCATATTTTCCGGCGATCGGAAGCAGTGCTTTTCGTTTTTCCTGATTCGGTGCGTGGAGCGAAAGTGCCAGTGTGATCTGAAATCCTTCATCTGCAAGCTGACGCATCCGCGGCACGATCCCGCAGGTTGATAAGGTAATGTTTCGCTGGCTGATATTCAGTCCGTGTTCATCACTCAGCATCCGGATGAATTTTACCGCATTGTCGTAATTATCCAGTGGCTCTCCGGTACCCATCATCACCAGGTTGGATACCCGCTCCCCGATGTCTTTCTGGATACGGTAGATCTGATCGAGCATCTCCCCCGCCGTCAGATCTCTTGTCTTTCCTCCGATCGTGGAGGCACAGAAACGGCATCCCATGCGGCAGCCGACCTGCGTGGAAATGCACACCGAATTGCCGTGCTGGTAACGCATCAGCACACTCTCGACCACATAGCCGTCCGAAAGGCGGAACAAATATTTTCTCGTTCCGTCCAGTTTGGAAACCAGCGTCTGTACGTTCTCAAGGCAGGTATATTCACAGGTTTCTGCCAGTTTTTCCCGCAAACTTTTTGAGAGATTGGTCATCTCTTCAAAACCATCCGCCTGTTTTTCATGCATCCACTGATAGACCTGCTTTGCCCGGAACGGCTTTTCGCCGATGCTGACAAAAAAATCTTTCAGTTCGTCATAATCCAATGATTTGATATCTGTTTTTTCCATGCCACACTCCTACTTTACGCGTTTCAGGCGTGCAATGAAAAATCCGTCTGATTTATGTATGCCGGGCAGAAGCTGAAGATATCCGGCACTGGTTGTCTTACCCTTCAGCTCGTCGCAGATGTACGGATCAATGCTTTCCAGCACAAACGGATAATTTTCCAGAAACCATTTGACGTTGTACTGATTTTCTTCTGCCCCGATCGTACAGGTACTGTAAATCAATGTTCCGCCCACTTTGACATACTTCCAGACCGTATCGAGGATCTTACGCTGCAGTTTGATGATCTCCGTCTGTTTTGCCGGTGTCATCTTGTAGCGGATGTCCGCCTTTTTGCCGATCACGCCAAGTCCGGAGCAAGGCACATCTGCCAGCAGAATATCCGCACGCTCCACAGATTCCGGATCAAAAACGGTCGCATCCTGCAGGGTCGCAGACATATTGATCACGCCGATACGCTCAATATTTTCCTGCATCAGCTGGACTTTGTAGTCGGTGATATCTCTTGCCTCCACATGACCGCTTCCGTGCAGCATATCTGCAAGGTGAAGGCTTTTGCCTCCCGGTGCGGCACAGACATCAATGCAGTAGTCGCCCCATTTCGGTGCTGCAATCTCAGAAACCAGCATGGAGCTGACATCCTGCACCTGGAACCAGCCGCGTTTAAAGGCAAGCACCGCTTTCATGTAATTATAGCCGCGGATGCCGAGTGCATAGTCCAGATACGGACTCTGCTCTACCTGGATCCCCTGCTCTTTGAGGCTCTCGATAATCTGCTCTTTTTCTGTTTTATCCAGATTGCAGCGGATCGAAGTCGGTTTTTCTTCATGCATATCCTGGCAGATCTTCTCCACGGCATCAAAGCCGTAGAGTTCACACCAGCTCTTTACAATCCATTCCGGCATGGAATAGGTGACTGAAAGATAAAACAACGGCTGTTTTTCTTTTGAAGGATATTCCACTTTGTCCAGATTTCTTGCAACACTTCGAAGAACGCCGTTCACAAAACCTTTGAGCTGATAAAAGCCTCGTTTCTGTGCCAGACGCACGCCTTCGTTACAGACGGCAGAATCCGGTACACTGTCCATATATTTTAACTGATAAACCGACATACGCAGGATGTTGCGGATCACCGGTTTCATATTTTCCACTTTTACTTTTGAAAAACGCTCAATGATATAATCCATCTGGAGCATATTTTCCAGCGTGCCCTCGGTCACACGCGTAATAAATGCCCGGTCACGTTTGTCCAGGTACTGATATTTTTCCAGCACATCCTTGAGCACGATATGGCTGTACTGCTCTTCTTCCACGATATCCATCAGTGCACCGAGGATAATTTCTCTAAGATTAATCATCTCTTCTGTTTCCTCCTGCTAAAATGACAAGACGCAGCAGCTGCAGTATGGATGATGCAAGACTTGCTACATAAGTCATAGCTGCCGCTCTGAGCACTTTTTTTGCTCCTGTGATCTCACTCTCTCCAAGCATTCCGTTTCCCTCAAGGATCCTGATCGCACGGCTGGATGCGTTGAACTCAACCGGCAGTGTCACAAGCTGAAAGATCACAGCCAGTCCAAACAGAAGAATACCGAGCATCAGAAGCGGACGCATGCTGAAAATCAGCCCTGCAACAAAAATCGGCCAGGAAAGACTGGAACCGATGTTGGCTGCCGGAACCAGTGTGCTTCGAAGTACCAGAGGTCCATATCCTTTCTGATGCTGGATTGCATGACCACACTCATGTGCTGCCACGCATACTGCCGCAACGGAATTGGAGCCATAGGTGCTGTCTGAAAGACGCAGCACTTTTGCCCTCGGATCATAATGATCAGTCAGCTCTCCTGCCACACGCTCAATGCGGACATCATAGATACCGCTGATGCGGAGCACTTCCTGTGCCGCCTGTGCACCGGTATAGCCTGCCATACAGCGAACGCGTGAATACCTTGAAAAGGTGCTTTTCACGCCAGCCGATGCGATCAGCGTCAGAATCAGCCCCGCAAAAACAAGTATAAAAGTCGGATCATAATACCATCCATACATTATAAAATCATCCCTTTCTCAAGATGACAGCCGCGAAGGAAGGCTGCCGTGTCCATACGTTTCTTACCTTCTAACTGAAGTTCTTTCACGGACAGGATCTTTTCTCCTGTCTGGATCAGGAACTCGTCTTTTTCTGCTTTCAGCACCGTTCCGGGCTGTGCTTTTTCACCGGTCTGCCCACATACATCTGCTGCCCAGATTTTCAGGGTCTTACCGTTTAGTTTCGTATAGGCACTCGGCCACGGATTCAGTCCGCGGATCAGACGTTCCAGCTCTTTCGCCGGGCGGTTCCAGTCGATCGCTCCCATATCTTTGGTCAGCATTTTTGCATAAGCGGTCGGCGACTCACCCTGTTTCTGCGGGGTAACCGTGCCATTTTCCAGTGCATCAAGCGTCTCCAGAAGCAGATCTGCCCCTGCTTTGCTCAGTTTGTCAAACAGACTTCCTCCCGTTTCTTTTTCATCGAGCGGCACGACGGTTTTCAGCAGCATATCACCGGTATCCAGTCCGGCATCCATCTGCATGGTTGTCACGCCGGATTCCTTTTCACCGTCGATCACCGCCCACTGGATCGGAGCAGCTCCGCGATATTTCGGTAAAAGTGAACCATGCACATTGATGCAGCCATACGGTGCGATGTCCAGGATCTCCTGTGGTATGATCTGTCCAAACGCCACAACAACCAGTACATCCGGTGCAAGTTCCCTGATCTTTTGGATCACTTCCGGATCTCTTACCTTTTTCGGCTGATAGACCGGAATATTCTCCCGGAGTGCCACTTCTTTGACCGGCGTAAACTGCATCGCTTTTCCGCGTCCCTTTGGCTTATCCGGCTGTGTAAAGACCGCGGTCACTTCATGTCTGGATGAAGCCAGGGCTTCCAGTGCCTCAACCGCAAAATCCGGTGTTCCCATATATATGATCTTCATCTTATCGCCTCCTGTTTCTTTTTTACTATATTTTCATCACTCTTCTTCATCATAAGGAGCGACATCTTCTAATTCGCCCTCTACTTTTTCTACATACATATGCCCATCCAGATGTTCGCATTCGTGACAGATGGCACGGGCCAGAAGTCCTTCGCCCTCCAGAATAAATTCATTCATATCTTCATCATATGCTTTTACTTTCGCATAATCAGGCCTTGTAACGACCCCCGTTTTTCCCGGAACACTTAAGCATCCCTCATAACCTCTCTGCTCTCCGGCTGTCTCGATGATCACTGGATTGATCAATACGTGTGGATCATCCCCGCAGTCGATAACTACGATTCTTTTCAGCATGCCGACCTGGTTTGCTGCAAGTCCGACGCCCATGGCATCGTACATTGTCTCAAACATATCATCGATCAGTTCTTTTGTTTTTGGCGTTACTTCTTTTACTTCTTTACATACTTTCGTCAGTACATCGTCTCCGATTGTCCTTATTGTTCTGGTTGCCATCTCTTTTATCCTCCGCTTTCTCTAATCTCTGTCATACTGAATGGTAATTTTATCAAAACCTCTGTTTATTTCAATATATTGTTCTGTCCGCTCTTTGATCTGATCCAGCACTTCTTTTCGCCCATGCCTTACATAAATCACTTTTCTGTAAATATCCGCAACTTTCGAAACGCTTTCATCTGCCGGTCCGATCACTCTTGCCTGTGTTTTCTTCGCCAGTACATCCAGGTATTTTTTCAAATATTCCATCGCCATCTGAAGGTAACTTTCATCCTCCCCCTGCCCGTGCAGGGCAAGCATACCGCCGACCGGCGGATAATCCATCAGGCTGCGGTACAGGATCTCTTCTTCATAAAAAGCCTGATAATCCTGAGCTGCCGCCGCTTTTATACTGTAATGATCCGGCTCATAAGTCTGGATCACGACACTTCCCGTTTTTTCACCTCTGCCGGCACGTCCGGCCGCCTGCGTCAGCAGCTGAAAGGTCCGCTCGGCTGCCCGGTAATCGCTCATGTGGAGCGACAGATCCGCTGCCAGTGCCCCTACCAGCGTGACATCTGCAAAATCATGCCCTTTGACAATCATCTGCGTCCCGACCAGAATATCGGCTCCGCCTTTTGCAAAGGTCTCTAAAATTTTATGATGTCCGTCTTTCCCTCTGGTCGTATCGGCATCCATACGCAAAATACGTGCCTTCGGAAACATACGCTGCACCTGGCTTACTACCTGCTGTGTCCCCACCTGAAAACTTCCGATAAAAGGAGAACCGCAGGACGGACAGAGGCGTGGATTTGGCTGTGTATAGCCGCAGTAATGACACACCAGCTTTTCGCCTGCCGTACCTTTTTTGTGAAGTGACAGGGACACGTTGCAGTGCGGACACCCGATCACCGTACCGCAGGAACGGCATGCCACAAAACCGGCATAACCGCGTCGGTTTAAAAACAGCATCGCCTGATCGCCCCTCTCGAGACACATCCCAAGCTGCTCTTGCAGATATCGGCTTAAAATACTGCGGTTGCCCTCCCGCATCTCGTTTCGCATATCTCCAATCCAGACATACGGAAGCTTTTGTCTGTTCGCCCGCCTCTTCATCTCCAGCAGGCAATATTCTCCCTTTTCTGCCCGGTAATACGACTCCACCGACGGGGTTGCCGATCCCAGAATGAGCTTCGCACCTTCCATTTCGGCCCGTCTCTGTGCTGTTTCTCTTGCATGATAACGAGGGACCGTCTCACTTTTGTAGGACTCTTCGTGTTCCTCATCGATAATAATAATGCCAAGATTTGAAAATGGTGTGAACAGTGCCGACCTTGGCCCGATCATAATGTCAATTTCACCATTTTTTGCTTTTTCGTACTGATCATAGCGTTCTCCGGCTGACATCCGTGAATGCAGAATGGATACACGACTTCCAAACCGCTGGTAAAACCGCAACACCATCTGATACGTCAGAGCGATCTCCGGAATCAAAAAGATCGCCTGTTTGCCCTGTTTTCGCACAAAATCGATCAGTTCCATGTAGACTTCTGTTTTTCCGCTCCCAGTCACACCATGCAGCAGATAAACAGACTTATCTTTCTGATCCCACTCTTTTAAAATCGTTTGGACTGCCAGCTGCTGTTCTTCGTTCAGAAAAAAGTCTCTGCCTGTCTGCATTTTTACCTCTTCCTGCTTTTGATTGGACCGGGAGATCATCAGATCCAGCGGATCGCGGTAGATCCGCATGCTTTCCAGCTTTACGATACCCTTTTCTTCCATTGCCCGTACAACTGGCATGGTAACGCCATACTGCTCCTTTGCCCGCTCCCAGGAAAGAACTGCCATGCCTTTTTCGTTTTGCTTCGCAATCACCAGCAAAGCATCTAAAAGTCTTGCCCTGGCTTTCTGATTTTTCTTTTCCAGAACCTGCAGCATTTCCCGTGCTTCTTTTTCCGGCAGCAGCAGACGAATCTGTTTCTGTTCTTTCTGTGCCACTTTCTGTTTGACCGGAAGCACTGCTTTTAATGCCTGGATCATCGTGGAACCATAATAATCCCGCATCCACGCAGCCAGTGCGATCAGCTTTCCTTCTACGCCTGTCTGACCTGCACAGACTCCCTGTATTTCTTTGATCTTTTCCGGCGGATAATCGGTCCGGTCCGTCAGTTTGACCACATAGCCCTGTATCCTGCGGTTGCCGTTTCCAAATGGAACCGTAACGGCTGTTCCCGGATGAATCTGCATCCGCAGAACATCCGGCACGCGGTACTGAAAAATCTTATCCAGCTTTTCGTGGCTGATATCTACGATCACATTTGCGTAAAGTACTTGTTCTGTTCCTGACACTTACTTTCCTTTCGCTGCATCTTCCGCAAGAATCTCCCGGATCAGCACACGCTCATCCATCGGATATTTTTTGCCTTCGATCTCCTGGTAATCTTCATGTCCTTTTCCGGCAAGAACGATGACATCCCCCTTCTGACCGTGGTGGATCGCCCAGGCGATCGCCTCTTTCCGATCCGGTATCTCGATGTATTTACCATCCGTTTTTTCGATGCCGGTCCGGATGTCCGCAATAATGTCCAGTGGTTTCTCGAAACGTGGGTTATCGGATGTGATGATCGTCAGATCCGCAAGTCTTCCGGAGACTTCTCCCATCTCAAATCTTCTGGATCTTGCACGGTTTCCGCCGCACCCGAACAGACATACCAGTCTCTTTGGATGATATTCTTTTAATGTCGTCAAAAGGCTCTCAAGGCTCATGGCATTATGGGCGTAGTCGATCATCAGCGTAAAATCATCGGAAACTTTGATCATCTCGATACGGCCTTTTACTTTCGCCTGTGCCAGTGCCTTTAAGATGTCCTCTTTTGAGACACCGAAATGACGGCAGACTGCGATCGCTGTCAGAGAGTTGTAGACGCTGAATTTACCCGGGATATCAATCTCGACATCCAGATGGAAATCCTTTGCTTCCGCCGTGTAATCAATACCAAGATAACCCGGTCTTGATACCAGTTTTGTGTTTTCGGCACGAAGATCTGCTTTTTCTGAGAATCCAAATGTCTCAATCCTGCAAGTATGACCTTTTAACACCTGCTCCAGATGTTTGTCATCCATATTGACAATGCCAAGCTTACACTGCTGGAACAGCAGCCCTTTGCAGTGCATATAGTCTTCAAAACTTGCGTGTTCTGCCGGTCCGATGTGATCCGGTTCAATGTTCGTGAAAATACCAATCTCAAACGGAATGCCTGCCGTCCTGTGCAGCATCAGTCCCTGAGAAGATACTTCCATCACAACACAGTCGCATCCTGCTTTTACCATCCGGTCAAAATAAGACTGCACGGTGTAGGACTCCGGTGTCGTATTGGCCGCTGGGATATGCTCCTCTCCGATGATCGCCTCGATCGTTCCGATCAGTCCGACTTTGTGTCCCGCACTTTCCAGGATGGATCTGATCATATACGTGGTCGTGGTCTTGCCTTTTGTTCCGGTGATACCGATCACTTTCATTTTTTCCGCCGGATAATCAAAATATGCTGCTGAGATCATTGCCATCGCATAGCGGCTGTCCGCCACTTTGATCACCGTCACATCCTTCGGAGCTTCTACTTCATCCTGCACGACCAGAACTTTTGCTCCTTTGGCGATCACATCTGCTGCGTATTTGTGTCCGTCAGAAACGGCTCCTTTGATGCAGAAAAACAGAGAACCTTCTTTTGCTTTTCTGGAGTCATTGACAAGATCTGCCACCTCGACATCTACAGAGCCATTTATACATTCATATTCTACTCTTTCCAGTAATTTTGTTAATTTCATGGCTTTCACCTCCATAGACAGTAGGATAGCACATCTACCGTGCTATTTCAAACATTTTCCGTTCCTTTCATCTTACCAGGTTTTCAGGATTTCGATGATCTCCTGTTCGTAGTTCCCCATGATGTCTTCCTGTCTTCCCACGGTACGCACATTTGTCTCCGCACCGTATCCACCATCCTCAAATTCCCAGATGTGATAGCTCAGTCCACGGTGCTCAAAATCAATGCTTCCAAGCCCGTCCTCCTCCGTGTATTCGTAGTTCCACTGTTTCTCTTTTAAATAAGCCTGTATTTTTTCAAGACGCATCTGCCTGCTCCCCTTTCTTCTGCTATCTGACGTTTACATAAAGATGCCTTACGAATTGCTCCGTACTTCGTACTCCCACAATCCTTTCTACGCTCCGCTTCGGTCGGTGCTAAACATGTGCCACTGGCACATAGCACCCTGGCATCATCTTATTATTCTAACACAGGAAACAGCGGTATCGCAACTGTGGGAACTTCCGCCAAAGTTCTTTGTTTTGCCTCCATAACAAAAACCTCCAAAGCATCCGTTTTTTCATCTGCCCTGAAGGTTTTCATTCTTTTCTTATTGCGGTTTTATGAATTTCAGTTTCTGCTTATGCCAGTGCTTTTCCGAGGTTGACGCAGTTTGCTTCTGCCTCATCATCCGGTGTTTCGTTGCAGATCACGCTGTCACATGCAAGGGACGCACCGTCGTTTTTGCAGGTTTCTTCCCAGTTCTGCATCCATTCTCCATCGCCCCATCCGTAAGAACCAAACAGTGCAATCTTCTTGCCCTGGAGTTTGGATTCGCAGGAAGCAAACATCGGCTCAAAAATGGTATCTTCCAGTTCTTCGCATCCCATGGACGGGCATCCGAATGCTACTGCATCAAACTCATCCATTTTATCAGCGGAGAAACCTTCTGCTTCAAATACTTCTACTTCTGCTCCGCCTGCTTTTGCACCTTCTGCTACTTTATTTGCCATGATCTCTGTGTTTCCTGTTCCACTCCAATATACAACTGCTACTTTGCTCATGTTTTATTCCTCTTCTTTCTTCTTTATATTTTTCATGCTGTCGGACTTTTGCCCTCCGACATTTTTTAACAATATCTGCGGAGCATCTGCTGCAAAATCATGTTTGCAGTCTTATGACGCGACAGTAAGTGTACGGATGTCCCGCCCCTGCTTCCACAGTCTTCGATAGACTTCTCTGCATTTTTTGTATTTTGCAAAAAGTTTTCTTGTTTCACATTCATTGCAGTATACTTTCCAGCAGCCGGAGCATTTGTAATTCTGCCCTGCGTTCTCAATAAAACCAACCACATCTTCCAGCGGATAGTCAAGGAACACACCAATCTCATGTGGGAATCCTTCTGCTTTTGCAAGACGCTCTTTCAGTCTCTGCAATGCATAATCGGCATCTTTCTGTACATAGCCGTATTTTCCAAGGAAGTTCTGCACTTCTTGATCATCGAGCCGCTCCTGCAGTCTCTGTTTGCGACATACATACATCAGTGCCTTCTGATTCTGTACTCTCAGGACAACAAGTGAAATCCCCCTCGCCTGTAATTCCTGATTCCAGTACCGTACCTGCTGCTCTGGCATTTCCTCCGGTGCAAAAGACCAGGTAAACAAATTTGCCGTCTTCACCGATGCCAGAGTCGGCGAACAGTGTTCGATCAGATATCGTTCCAGCATGAGAAACCTCCTTTTTACATTGCCACGCAGTGTTCTTCCAGTACTGAGTGCAGTGCACTTGCACTGCTACTGTGGATCCTTGCAACCGGAATGTTGTTCCGTTTTGCTTCCTGGATCGCAGTGTTTACCATTTTGTGTGATACCGTGTTGGTAAACAGGATCAGAAGATCCGGGCAACCGATTTTTTTTCTTACTGAACCATGCTCTTTTGCAAAGACTTTTGCTTTGCAGCCATGGCATTTGCAGATGTCAGCGTACTGACAGACCATTCTTTCGTTTCCTCCAATAATCACTACACTCATGTTCTTATCCTCTCCATCTTTCTTAAAATTATAAGATGCCAGGGTCAAAAACCTGAAGCCACGACGTGCTTGTACAGGATTGGTTTTATGACATCCTTGCCCCGATGCTTCTTGCGACTACCTTAAATTAGTTTTAACTAACCTATGATTTTAAAAAAACGGACTGCCAAGACTATCCTGAAACAGTCCGTTTTCCACCTTTATCTGGCACAACACATGTCAGAATTCCAGGCTATTTTTTTTATTTCCTGATCTTCAATATATCCGCACGCTTTTAGACCTGCCTGAAATACTGCGTCCAGTTTCTCTGCCGAGAGACAGTACGTTGTGCGGTCACTTAGTTCCACGATGCAGCTGTTTGCAGCTTTTTTCTTTTCTGCTTCACAGCTGCCATTTTCGCACAGTTCTTCACATGCCACTTTGTACATGTTCTTTCTGCTGATGGCACCGATTTCTTCCAACATATTCACCATACGGTAAACCGTTGCAAATCCAATCTTTGTATCTTGTCTGGAAGCTTTGTAATAAATTTCCTTACAGCAGGAGCAGTCCTCCTGCAGGATGATATCCAGGATGATCAGTCTCTGTCTTGTAATCCTGCAGCCACGCTCCTTTAGCTTGCGGATGATATATTCTCTCTGTGGCACAAGCGTCCCTCCCTTAATGGCAGTGACCGCCACAATTCTTACAGTCTCCGCCGCACTGAATGGATTTTCCGTTTTTCTTATCGCGTACCATACTGCGGACAGCAAGTGCTACAACTCCTGCCACAATAATACCAACTACAACTGTTCCCATAAAAAATCCTCCTTTCAGGCTTTCGGCAAAATCTTTATTTTGCCCTGGATGTCTTTACGGATACGTTCAGAGTCTGACTCTCTTTGTAAGGACGAGCCAGCAGGTAAATGAATGCTACAATAACTGCGATCGCCACAATCGTCCAGATACTGAATCCGGCTCCTGTGAACAGTCCGCCGATCTGATTTACAACCAGAGATACCAGATATGCAAAACCGCACTGATATCCGACTGCTGTCCAGAACCATTTTGTATTGTTCATTTCACGTTTGATCGCACCCATAGCTGCGAAGCACGGTGCACACAGCAGGTTGAATGCCAGGAAGGAATATCCGCTTACTGCTGTGAAAGCTGCTCCCATGGTTGCGTAAACGCTTGCGTCTCCGCCTCCGTAAAGGATGCCCAGTGTACCAACAATGTTCTCTTTTGCAACCAGACCTGTAACAGATGCAACGGTTGCCTGCCAGTTGCCCCATCCCTGTGGAATGAAGATCCAGCAGATTGCTTTACCGATCGTAGCCAGAATACTGTAATCGATCTGGTCTTCGGAAAGCATCTGGAATTTGCCGTCCATGACACCGAAGTAAGTTGTGAACCATACAGCGATGGTAGATACCAGAATAATCGTACCAGCTTTTTTAATAAATGACCAGCCACGTTCCCACATACTTCTTAAAACGCTTCCGATCGTCGGCATATGATATGCCGGAAGTTCCATTACAAATGGTGCCGGATCACCTGCAAACATTTTTGTTTTCTTCAGGATAATACCGGAGCAGATGATCGCTGCGATACCAAGGAAGTATGCAGATGGTGCTACCCAGGATGCTCCACCGAAGATTGCTCCTGCAACCATGGCGATAAACGGAAGTTTTGCACCACATGGGATAAAGGTTGTTGTCATGATCGTCATACGACGGTCTCTTTCATTTTCAATCGTACGGGAAGCCATGATACCCGGAACGCCACAGCCGGAGCCGATCAGCATTGGGATAAAGGACTTACCGGAAAGACCAAATTTGCGGAACACTCGGTCCATGATGAATGCAACTCGTGCCATGTATCCGCATCCTTCCAGGAATGCCAGGAAGATGAACAGGATCAGGATCTGCGGAACGAATCCGAGAACCGCACCAAGACCTGCTACGATACCATCCAGGATCAGACCTCTCAGCCATTCTGCACAGCCGACTTTGTCAAGTACATTCTCAACCAGAACCGGAATACCTGGAATCCATACGCCGTAGTCTGCCGGATCCGGAGCTGTGTAATCATATTTATCCATGGTTGCTACTGCTTCCTGGAAATCTGCACCGGTAGAAGTTACTTCTTCGTCTGCCATTGTCTCTTCATCTACTACAGAATAGGTTGCTGTATCTGCATCAGAAATGGTTGTTGCAAACTCTGTCAGAGCTGCTTTTGCTGCTGCCGGATCATAATCATCTGCTTCTGAATCCAGAGCTGTCTGAACGCTTTCTACGTCTACGCCCTGCTCGCTTTCATAATCCAGGAAACCATTTACTATCGTTTCTGCATCTGTGTATTCATCTGCAACTTCTGTGTAGGACGCTGTTCCGATACCGAACAGATGCCATCCATCACCGAATACACCATCGTTTGCCCAGCCTGTTGCGATGTCACCAACGGTTGTTACCGATACAAAGTATACCAGCCACATAACTGCCGCAAAGATTGGCAGTGCCAGCCAGCGGTTTGTTACAATCTTATCAATCTTATCGGAAGTAGTCAGTTTTTCTTTTCTGTCTTTCTTTAAGCATTCTCCGATAATAGAAGATATGTAAGTATATCTCTCGTTTGTGATAATACTTTCGGTATCATCATCAAATTTTTCTTCCATCTCAGCGATCTCTTTGGATACATCCACGCTGGTGTTCATCTGATCCTGGATCTTATCATCTTTTTCCAGAAGTTTGATCGCAAAGAATCTTCTCTGTGCATCCGGTACAACACCGACCAGTTTGTCTTCTACTCTCTCAATGATGTCCTCTGCATCTTTTGTAAATTCATGAACCGGAATGGAAGTTTTGTTTTTCTGTGCCAGAGCGACAGCTTTTTCTGCTGCTTTCTGGATTCCGGTACCTTTCAGTGCGGAAATCTCAACTACCTCACATCCGATCTTTTTGCTCAGTTTGTCAACATAGATCTTATCGCCGGATTTTTCAACGATATCCATCATGTTAACCGCCATGATCACCGGAATACCGAGTTCCAGAACCTGTGTGGACAGATACAGGTTACGCTCAATGTTGGTTCCGTCTACGATATTAATGATCGCATCCGGTTTTTCGTTGATCAGATAATTTCTGGCAACCACTTCCTCCAGTGTATATGGAGACAGAGAATAAATACCAGGTAAGTCCATAATGGTTACATCTTTATGGCCTTTGAGCTTACCTTCCTTTTTCTCAACGGTTACACCAGGCCAGTTTCCCACGAACTGGTTAGACCCTGTCAGTGCGTTAAACAGTGTAGTCTTACCACAGTTCGGATTTCCTGCCAATGCAATTTTAATTGACATACTTTCCTCCTCTTTCTCAAAAAAACAATCACCCTTCGGGCTCATTTTTCCGGGAGCTGATTTACACAGCTTATTTTTATTTGTGTTTACTTATTTATATTTTGCATCTCTTATTTATGTTAGCATCATCTAATCCACGAACAAAAAAAATTATTCTACTTCAATCATTTCCGCATCTGCTTTTCTAAGAGATAATTCATAGCCGCGAACGGTTACTTCGATCGGATCACCAAGTGGTGCAACTTTTCTTACATAAATGCTGACACCTTTTGTGATTCCCATGTCCATGATCCTTCTTTTGACCGGACCAGCACCGCTCAGTTTTTTCACTGTGACAGTCTGTCCACAGGCAACTTCTCTTAATGTTTTCATCTCTGCCTACCCTTTCTGTTTTCTGATTTTTCCGGAGATAGCATTTTTCATCAGACCATAATCTTGTTGGCCATATCTTTGCCAATGGCAACTCTGGAATCTTTTACGTTCACGATCAGGTTTCCTTCTATTTCAGAAACAACTGTCACAGTTCCGCCTGGCACAAATCCAAGTTTCTCCAGAAATCTTCTGGTTTCTTCTTTGCCACCGACCTTTTTGATCACACTCGGTTCTCCTGTGTTCACCATCGTTAAAGGCATCATTTGCAACCTCCCTTTTTATAAAAGTAAGCTCAAAACAGGCTCCTTTTCTTTTTCTTCATGGTTAGTATATGCTAATGTTCATTAGCTGTCAACAACTTTTTTTAGTTTTTATTGATACATTTTCTCATTAAACACTTTTTATTAATATTTATTTCTCAAAAATAACGAATACTACGAGATTTTTCGACTAAAAAAACAGAACACGGTGGCCGTTATATCTTTTGATATAGAAAATGTAACTGCCATGTATTCTGTTTCTTGTTTTCAGCTGTTGTTTCTTTTATTCCGATTCATCCAGCAGATTCTTCATGCTCTGCAGTCCGATCACCAGCGTAGATGTATTGTGCAGCAGTGCGGATGTCGTAGGCGGAAGTACGCCTGTCACGCCGCATACGATCAGTCCGGTATTAAATCCGACGATAATCCGGTAGTTCCTGCGGATACGCTGCATCAGTGCATCACTCAGTCTCTTGAGTTTGACGATCTCTTTGAGGTCGTCTGCACCGACAGTGATATCTGCCACTTCCCTTGCGATCTCTGCTCCTT
This sequence comes from Hominisplanchenecus sp., assembly GCF_046967715.1. NCBI lineage: Bacteria > Bacillati > Bacillota > Clostridia > Lachnospirales > Lachnospiraceae > Hominisplanchenecus > Hominisplanchenecus sp. The sequence continues at coordinate 10,920 of NZ_JBKVNQ010000013.1, read as the reverse complement.
CGCTGATCGCAATGCCGACATCTGCCGCAGACAGTGCCGGTGAATCGTTGATTCCATCACCGATCATAATGACTTTGCGTCCTGCCTGTTTTTCCCTTTCAACAAAGTTTGCTTTATCTTCCGGAAGTACTTCGGAATAATATTCATCGACACCGACACGTTTTGCGATTGCTTTTGCGGTACGGTCACTGTCTCCGGTCATCATAACGATCTTGGAAAGTCCTGCTTCACGCAGCTGTTCAACCACCTGCTGCTTCTTTTCGGAGCGGATCTTCAATGCAGATCACGGCTGCAAGCTCGTTCTGGATTGCCAGATACAGGTGGGAATATTCTTCCGGCAGGTTTTCAAACCTGTCTTCCATTCCTTCCGGTATCGTGCACTTTTCATCCTCGAAAATGAAGTGATGGCTTCCGATCACAGCTTTTTTGCCTTCGATCGTAGTAGAAATACCGTGTGCCACGATATACTCTACCTTTGTATGCATCTCTTCGTGATCCAGATGCCGCTCTTTGGCTGCATTTACCACTGCTTTTGCCATAGAATGAGGGAAATGCTCCTCCAGGCAGGCTGCGATGCGAAGCAGCTCGTCTTCACTGTATCCGTTAAAGGAGATCACTTTTGCAACGATCGGTTTCGCCTCGGTAAGCGTTCCGGTCTTGTCAAATACGATTGTGTCTGCTTCTGCCACTGCTTCCAGGAATTTACCTCCCTTGACCGTGATCTTGAAGCTTCCGGCTTCGCGGATCGCAGAAAGAACGGATACCGGCATTGCCAGTTTCAGTGCACAGGAGAAATCTACCATCAGCACTGAGAGAGCCTTGGTCACATTTCTGGTAAAGAGCCAGGTAAGGACGGTTCCTGCAAGTGTATACGGAACCAGCTTGTCTGCCAGATGCTCTGCCTTGCTCTCCAGTCCGGATTTCAGTTTTTCAGACTCTTCGATCATGGCTGCGATCTTCTCATACCGGCTTGATCCGCCTGCTTTGCGGACAAGAACCGTGATCTCGCCTTCTTCTACGACGGTTCCTGCAAATACCGTATTCCCGGCTGTTTTGCGTACCGGTGCAGACTCTCCTGTCAAAGAAGCCTGATTAAGCATCGCCTCTCCGTCCGATACAGTTCCGTCAAACGGAACCACATTGCCCATATGTACCACGATCTGATCATTTTCTCTGATCCTGGATGCGGATACGAGTACTTCCTGGCCGGATGCCTCTTTTATCCATACTTTATCTACATTCAGTGACATCGTCCTTGCCAGATCATCAACGGATTTCTTGTGCGTCCACTCTTCTAACAGTTCTCCGATGCCAAGCAGGAACATGATCGAACCTGCGGTCGCCGTGTCACCACGCAGTACAGAAACTCCGATGGCTGTTCCATCCAGTACCGGAACTTCAATCTTGCCTTTTGCAAGTGTCTGAATTCCCTTCCAGATGTATTTGATTGAGCAGAAACCAGTGTAAGCTGCGGCGATCGGTGCCGGCAGAAATACTTTTCTTCCGTAATGGAACAGAACTTTATTAACCAGTTTTTCCTGATACTGGGAATTCAGCTCCCTTCCGGAATGTTCCAGTATGCCATCCGGAACTTTTACATCTTTGCAGCGATAGGCAGCTACCTTCTTTAATAAAGTACTGCGTTCTCCCTGATAACAGATCACTGCATCTGCGGTACGTTCATATACAACTGCTTTTGTTACCTGAGGCAGCTCTTCCAGATAATACTGGAAAAGATCTGCCTCTTTATAAGACAGGCGTTTCGCCTCCATATGGATACGGATCCTGCCTCTTATCTCGTGTTTAATTCTGAATTTCAATCTTCCTCAAACCTCTATTCTGCAGTTTCCTCTGTTGTCTCTTCTGCCGCTGTTTCTTCTGTTTCCGCTTCTGCTTCTTCAGCCTCTGCTTCCACTTCATCCTCTACTTCTTTTAAATCTTCATCATCATAAACTGCTTCTTTTGCCGCACGCTCTTCGTTGATCTGTTTTGCTTCTTCGTAGATGTCACCTGCATTTTCCTGAACTTTCGTTACCGTCTGCATAACGCACTCTTTTGCACGAAGTACTGCTGCAGTAACATTTGTGTAAAATTTCTTTGCATCGTTGCTGGACAGTGCTTTAATACCGGCTGTACCAAAAGCAACACCTGCTGCAAAAATTCCTGTTTTTTTCCAATCTGCATTTTTTAAACATTTTAACATTCTTTTGTACCTCCTGGTTTTGTTTTATTTTTGAATTTCCTTGCATTATATCACTCTGATTTGTGTTTTTCTATTATTTTTTTCTTTTATTATTGATAATTTTTATCAATAGATTTATCTATGGATAAACTTTATAAGGATTCGATCTTTTTGCAGGTTCCAGGATCATAACCGCTGCATCTGACGATACCCTGGATCTCCTGTGTGCTAATCTGCTCTTTTGCGTAAACTTGTGCTTTTTTCTGTTTCAGATTTACTTTCGCATAAAAGCCTTTCTTTTCGTTAAAAGCATTCTCCACTCTCTTTTTGCACTGACTGCAGGTCATACCCTCCACTTCCACTTCAAAATGATATGGATAATGAGAGACATCGGTATCCTCTGCTTTTACTTTTTTCACATCATCACCGGTTCCGCAGCAGCCGTTTGAAACACGTTTCATGGAACTGCGGATTCCGAAGAAACAGATCACAACTAAAATAGCACAGATAATAATGGTTGACATATACATCCCTCCTGACGTAACGCTGAAAAAATTGATAATCTTTTTCACTTCTTTTTGCGTCTGTTTTCTTCGCCAAGTGCGATGTCATTTACGATCTCACCTGCCATGATCAGTCCCATGACAGACGGTGTAAAGGCCGTACTTCCCGGGATTGCTCTGCGGTCTGTACACTTTCTCTGTACACCCGGCGGGCAGACGCAGTGTGCCTTGCAGCTGATCGACATATCTTCGATCGGCGTGCGTGCCTTCTCTTTGGAATACACCACTTTCAGACTGTCTACTTTACGTTTCTTTAATTCCCGCCGCATGACTTTTGCCAGCGGGCAGACGGATGTCTCGTAAATATCTGCCACTTCAAACAGTTCCGGATGGATCTTATTTCCGGCTCCCATTGCGGAGATAACAGGTACTCCTGCTTCTTTTGCCGCCATGACAATATCGATTTTTGCCGTCACGGTGTCAACGGCATCTACCACATAAGTGCATGACGCAAAATCAATCAGATCACGCTGGTCCGGCAGATAAAAGCAGTTATGCAGATGGATCCTGGCATGCGGATTGATCTCCAGAATACGGTCACGCATAACTTCTACTTTTTGTTTTCCGACCGTTTTTCTGGTCGCAATGATCTGACGGTTCAGATTTGTCAGGCAGACTTTATCGTCATCGATCAGATCAAAAGTACCGACTCCGCTTCGTGCCAGTGCTTCTGCTGTATAACCGCCGACACCGCCCAGTCCGAAAATTGCAACTCTCGCATTTGCCAGGCGTTCCATTGCCTCTTTTCCATAAAGAAGCTCTGTTCTCGAAAACTGATTTAACATGATTCATAATCCTCCAAAAATGAATGTCTGACTCCGTTTTTCTTATATGCCACAACGGTGTCCAGATTTACGTTCTCAATACTGCGGAAAATATTGGTCTCTACATAAGGATTGACCTTTTTCATTTCTGCGATCATATGCTTGATCTCCATACGCTTCGATGCACTTTCCCCATTTGGCCTGCAAGTCGTACAAGTGTCTGTAAATCTGCATGCACACTGAATAAAGTGCAGGCTGTTATAGTCTCTCCAGTGTTTGATATCCTCTTCCCGGATCAGATAAAGCGGGCGGATCAGTTCCATGCCCTCAAAATGAATGCTGTGAAGCTTCGGCATCATGGTCTGCACCTGACCGCCGTAGAGCATTCCCATCAGGATCGTCTCAATCACATCGTCAAAATGATGTCCCAGTGCAATCTTGTTGCATCCAAGCTCTTTTGCTTTGCTGTAAAGATGACCGCGCCGCATTCTTGCACAGAGATAGCACGGTGATTTTTCAATATTATAAACTGCTTCAAAAATGTTCGTTTCAAAAATCGTCAGCGGAATGTTTAAGATTTTTGCATTCTGCTCTATGATCTGACGGTTGCGTTCGTTATAGCCCGGGTCCATCACAAGATAGACCACTTCAAATGGAAATTTGTGATGACGCTGAAGTTCCTGGAACAGTTTTGCCATCAACATGGAATCCTTTCCGCCGGAAATACAGACAGCAATTTTATCTCCTTCCCGGACAAGCTGATATTCATTGATTGCTTTTGTAAATTTGCTGAAAATAGATTTATGGAATTTTTTGCGGATGCTCTTTTCAATATCCGCATTTCTGGCTGTCTCCTGAAAATGGTTCAGCAGCCATTTATCATAACCGCCTTCCAGACTGCAGGCATCAAATCCAAACCCGGAAAGCAGTTCTGCCTGATCGGTACTGATCACACCGCTTTGGCAGTATACAATGATCTTTTTTTCTGTCTGAAGTTCGTCTTTTCGCTCAATCAGCTCATTTGCCGGAATATTGAGGGCATCTTTTAAATGTCCATGATCAAAAGCTTCCATGCTTCGGATATCCAGCAGCTGATACGTTTCCTGTTCCATATTTTCAAGCTCCGCAAGGGAGCAGCTTTTTACGTTTTCCAAAATTTTTCTCCTGTCTTTTAAAATTCCCGGTAATCACCGCGGTCTGTGACGATCTCATAGCCGATGCTGCGGATTCTCGCATCAAGACATTTCCGACATTCTGCCGCCTCATCCCCGGTACACAGTTTATTGTCATAGAGCATATAATTTTTCCGCACAGATACCGGTGAAAGATTCGGCATCACGACATTTGCCCCGGAAAGGATTGCCTTTTCACGCCCTCTCGGATCGATCGTGCCAACCGCTGTTGTCGCCGGAATCATAGCGTTTGGATTCATCAGCCGCAACATGGCAACCAGATTCAGAGTCAGATCCAGACTGCCTCCTGTTTCTTTTGCAAATACCGTGTCTTTGTGTGGGATAAACGGTCCGATGCCGATCATATGCGGCCTCAGTTTTTTGATATAACACAGTTCCCGTGCCAGATATTCTAATTGCCAGCCCGGTGAACCCACCATAAATCCACATCCGGTCTGATAACCGGTTTCTTTTAATATTTCAAGGCAGTGCAGTCGGTTTTCCAGGCTCATCTGCTTTGGATGCAGCATCGCATAATGCTCCGGAACGGATGTCTCTTCTCGCAGAAGATAGCGGTCTGCCCCTGCTTTGTGCATCACACGGTAAGATTCTTCTGAACGTTCGCCAAGCGAGAGCGTCACTGCACAGTCCGGATATTCTTTCTTGATCGAGCGAATGATCTCACACATCCGTTCATCATTGAAATAAGCATCCTCGCCGCCCTGCAGCACAAAAGTCCGATAGCCCAGTTCATAGCCCATCTTACAGCACTCCATGATCTGTGAAAGTGTCAGACGGTAACGCACTGCATTCTGATTGCCCCTGCGGATACCGCAGTAGAGACAGTCATTTTTGCAGTAGTTGGTAAACTCGATCAGCCCTCGCAGATAAATCTTTCTGCCAAAGTGCCTGACCGCTTCTTCTGCTGCTGCCGCCCGCAGATACGCACTGGATTCTTCATCCAGATGCTCCAGAAGATACCGAAGCTCCTCCATCTGTGCATCCTGTTCTTTTCTCAGTTTTTCTATGATCGGTCTGCAATCCATGCCATTCCCCCAACCCTTTTTCTGCCGTTGTTTTTATTATCGCTGTTATTCTACATGGAAAACGCAAAAAAGTAAAGCCGACTTTTTATGTCAGCTTTACCGCTGTTTTGTTCTTTTAAAAATAAGGATGCCTGCAGATTGCTCCGTTTCGTTTCAGGCTTTTAACCCGGGCATCATCATATATAATACATATATTCTTCTTCGTTATGCTTTAAATATTCTTCCTCCATATCTTCGAGTGTGACACCCTGAAGTACTTTCTTCGTCTGCCGGTTCAGCGGATCGATGATCAGCTCCTGGATGACATCGGATATTTCTTCATCTTTACAGGGATCGGCTGTCTTTTCGTCTGTTATATAATAATCACCGTCGATCGCATAGACAATGTCGCTGACGGTGATCTCACTGGCCGGTCTGGCCAGATAATAGCCTCCCTGCGGTCCTTTGATGCTTCTGACAATTCCGGCTCTTCGAAGGCTTGCGAAAACCTGCTCCAGAAACTGCGGCGAGATCCCATTTCGCTGTGCAAGGACATTCAGAGGCACATGTGCTGATTTGGAATGGATCGACAGATCTGCCAATGCCCGAAATGCATATCTGCTTTTCATTGATAATTTCATAGCTACTCCTTATCTTTATATTTCACATATGTTTACTAGGTTTTAATTATGGTATCATAAAACAGAAAACTTGTCAATACCTTCAAAACATAGCGATATGGTATGTTATCTTTCGTCAAAAAAAAGACAACTGCCGCTGTGCAATTGTCTTTTTTTCTTTCGACTTGAATTTAGCCTGCCAAATGCAGTATATTGATCAGAAGAATCCAGCTCAGTCCGTAATAAGACACAACTGCGACAAGGTCGTTGATCGTTGTTATCAGCGGGCCGGACGCAACGGCCGGGTCTACATGGATCTTCTTGAAAAACAGCGGGATACAGGTACCAACCGCTCCGGAAACGACCATCGCCAGTACCAGAGAGAGGCCGATGCATCCGGACACCGCATAGGCAAACAGGAATGTCTTGCCTTTAAACAGTGCGATATATAATCCCACCAGAGCAAACGATATCGTTCCCAGGATCATACCATTCGAGAATCCGATCTTCATTTCTTTCAAAACAAGCTGGAACTTCTGTTTGCCGGTCAGAGATTCATCCATCAGGACACGGATCGTTACAGCCAGTGACTGCGTACCGACGTTACCTGCCATATCCAGAATCAGTGACTGGAATGCCATGATGATCGTCAGCTGGCTTACTACCGTCTCAAATATACCTACAACAGAAGAAACAACCATACCAAGACCTAACAGAACGAGCAGCCATGGCAGACGTTTTTTGATACTCTCACGCAGAGGCTCTTTTAAATCTTCCTCCGCAGTCAGACCGGCGAACATCGCATAATCCTCGCCCATCTCGTCATCGACCAGTGATACGATGCTCTGCGATGTGATAACACCGAGTAGTTTATTGTTATTATTTAATACCGGGATAGAATCCTCGGAATAATCTTTCAGTTTTTCAATACAGTCATCGATCAGCTCATGACCATATACATATGGATAAGAAGTTACAACCAGATCCTCAAGCGGAGAATCCTGTCTTGCAATGATCAAATCCTTTAAATCCATGGCTCCGTAAAACGTCTGATCCTCCGTCACCATGAAAATGGTAGAAATATTATCGTTCTTTGCTGCCTGTTCTACCAGGCTGCTCATCGCCTGCTTTACCGTAAGATTCTCGCGGATCATGATAAAGTTGGTCGTCATCCTGCTTCCGATCTCTTCATCATCAAAAGAAGCGATCACAGCGATATCTTCTCTTGTATCTGCATCGGTCAGCTCGATCAGCAGTGCTCTTTTCTCCTTCGGGATCATCTTCAGGACATCGATCACCGCATCGGTCTCCATACTGGAGAGGATCTTTGCTGCCTTTCTGACATCCATCTCATCCAGATACTCCGCTGCCGGTTTCTCATCGATATGTTCAAAAATATCGGAAAGCATCTCCGTATCCAGGATACGACAGATCTTTCTTCTTTCTACAATGGTAAGATCCGGGAACACCTCTGCCAGGTCATTCTCATGGTAATCTTCGAGCTGATTCCGCATAACGCCCGGTGAAGCATTGCTTCTGATGATACCCAGGATCTCTGATGTATAATCTTTGTTTTCCAATGTCTCATCCTCCTTATTCTGTTTTCGTAACCGTTCAGCCACACAAAAATACAGAAAAACAAAACTGTAAATGATTTTCTGCACATGACTGAACTTTCATAACGGTCCAGGGGAGTCGGAAAATAGGATAAGAAATCAGAAAACCAGACAGAACGGACTGCTGCTCACTTCCCATCCTATGCTTCTACTTCGCCCATGACTGTCACAACTGTCCATTCTGTTCACCTGCCTTTGTACTGAAATTTAAGAAAAAAGTTGAGGGCTTTACAGACCCTCAACCATTATAATTCCTTTTTCTTTAATTGTAAAGCAAACTTTTGTATGGTTTTTGTAAAGTTTGCAGCCGTTCAGCCATGCGGCAAATATTGCAGACAGATGCGTTATGCCTTACTTTACAGACACTACCTGATAGTCTTTATCCTCTACGGTCTTTTTCAGTGTCTCATCTGCGATCTCTGCATTCAGCTTTACAACTGCAGTTCCTTTTTCGTGGCTGACGATCGCTTCCTCTACCTGTGGCAGTGCCTCCAGTGCCTTCTTTACGGTTGCCTCGCAGTGTCCACACATCATTCCTTTGATTTCCATTGTTTTTTCCATAGTATGATTCTCCTTTTCCTTTGATTTATTTTGCATCTGTGATTTTGCATTCACAGTCTGTAACGTAACCTGATTTTTTATTTTTTTATCTTTTTTTGCATCGTACATTCCGAAGAAATTCAGACGCAGTGCATTTGTTACCACGCAGAAGCTTGAAAGGCTCATGGCTGCTGCCCCGAACATCGGGTTTAACTGCCATCCAAAGACCGGGATCCAGATTCCGGCTGCCAGCGGAATGCCGATGATGTTGTAAATAAAAGCCCAGAACAGATTTTCATGGATATTTCTCAGTGTCGCACGGCTCAAACGGATCGCTGCCGGTACATCATCCAGCTTACTCTTCATCAGCACAACATCGGCCGCATCGATTGCGATATCCGTTCCGGCTCCGATTGCAATTCCCATATCTGCCCTTGTCAGGGCCGGTGCATCGTTGATGCCGTCACCTACCATGACAACCTTTCCTTTTTCTTTCAGAGAGCGGATGACACTTTCCTTTCCTTCCGGAAGGACTCCGGCAATGACCTCATCAACGCCTGCCTGCCGTCCGATCGCCCTTGCTGTCCGCTCATTGTCCCCGGTCAGCATGACTACCCGGATTCCCATGTTCTGCAGTTCTTTTACGGCTCTTGCACTCTCTTCTTTGATCACATCCGCTACTGCGATCACACCGAGCAAACGGTCTTCTTTTGCAAAAAACAGCGGCGTCTTTCCATCTTCTGCCAGTGCTTCCACCTGGCGTTTCTGTTTCTCTGAAATTTTGCAGATTTCGGAGATAAATTTCATATTTCCACCAAAGAGGCGGCTTCCATGAAGACTGGCTGTCAGACCATTTCCCGGAAGTGCCTGAAAATCCGATACTTCCTCTGCTCTGACTTTTTGCCGCTCTGCCTCCAGCAGGATCGCTTTTGCCAGCGGATGCTCACTTTTCTTTTCCAGAGCAAATGCCATCTGAAGCAGCTCCTCTTCGCTTACGCCTTCCGCCGGAATGATATCGGTTACTTTCGGCTCTCCGCTTGTGATCGTACCGGTCTTATCGAGTGCTACGATCTGCATTTTTCCGGTCTCTTCCAGCGAAACAGCTGTTTTAAACATGATTCCATGCTTTGCACCCATACCATTTCCGACCATGATCGCAACCGGGGTCGCAAGTCCGAGGGCACACGGGCAGCTGATAACCAGAACGGAAATGGCTCTTGCCAGTGCATATCCAAAGGTCTGGCCTGCCAGCATCCATACGATGAAGGTGATCACTGCGATCGTAATGACTGCCGGTACAAACACACCGGAAACCTTATCTGCGATCTTGGCGATCGGTGCCTTTGTGGCTGCCGCATCACTGACCATCTGAATGATCTGTGAAAGCGTGGTATCTTCTCCGACTCTGGTCGCACGGCATTTGATAAATCCGGACTGATTGACTGTTGCCGCAGAAATTTTATCTCCTTCTGCTTTGTCAACCGGAATACTCTCACCGGTCAGTGCCGCTTCATTTACTGCACTGTTTCCTTCCAGAACGATACCATCCACCGGTATATTTTTTCCAGGACGCACTACAAAAATGTCACCCGCCTGTACTTCTTCGATGGAAACGGTCACTTCCTGACCGTCCTGCAGCAGAACTGCTGTCTTTGGTGCCAGTTTCATCAGACTCTTCAGTGCATCCGTTGTCTTTCCTTTCGAACGTGCCTCCAGCATTTTGCCGACCGTGATCAGTGTCAGGATCATCGCCGCAGATTCGAAATAAAATTCATGCATATACGCCATGACAGCTGCCATATCACCCTTTACCTGGGCATCCGTCATCGCAAACAGTGCATAGACACTGTAAAGAAACGATGCTCCGGATCCAAGAGCTACCAGCGTATCCATGTTCGGGGATTTATTCAGCAGTCCTTTAAAACCACTGATAAAGAATTTCTGGTTGATGACCATGATAATGACCGTCAAAAGCAGCTGAAGCAGTCCCATCGCCACATGGTTTCCCGCAAAGAAAGATGGCAGAGGCCAGTTCCACATCATATGCCCCATCGAGAAATACATCAGTACCAGTAAAAAACCAACCGAAGCAAACAGCCTTTTTTTCAGTTTTGGTGTTTCCGTATCTTTCAGCAGTGCATCATCCTTTGCCGCACTGCCCTGATTTCCCTTTGTGCCCGTTCCCTTCTTTTCTGCATGATATCCTGCAGCTTCCACCGCCGAGATGATCGCATCGCAAGTTGCCGTCCCTTCCACGCCCATCGAATTTGTCAGCAGACTCACCGAGCAGGAAGTCACACCCGGAACTTTACTGACTGCTTTTTCTACTCTGCTGCTGCAGGCGGCACAGCTCATCCCGGTTACCGAATATTGTTCCATCGCAATTCCGTTACTGAAAACTTATAAAAAGTTATAAACCTTTATGTTTCATTCCTACT